>CAZXNY010000068.1:0-10601 GCA_964642205.1 uncultured Caulobacteraceae bacterium | reverse complement strand
ATCGTGGGCGACCGGATGAACGGAGCGCAGGCGGCATGATCCGGGCTTCTGACCTTGTCGCGAGCGCGGCGCGCGCGCTGCGCGCCAATCCGCTGCGGTCAGCGCTGACGGCGCTCGGCGTCATTATCGGCGTCGCCTCGGTCGTGGCGATGGTTTCGCTCGGGCGCGGCGCGCAAGCGAGCGTGCAGGCGTCGATCTCAAGCCTTGGCTCGAATCTGCTTGTCGTCGTGCCGGGCGCGCAGCGTGGCGGCGGCGGCGTGCGCATGGCGCCTGGCTCGTTCGACTCGCTGACGATGGCGGATGTCGAAGCGATCGAACGTGAAGTGTCGGGTCTCGTCGCGGTCTCGCCCTCGCAGCGCGGCGCGGGGCAACTCGTGGCGAACGGGCTCAATTGGAACACGCGCATCGAAGGCGTGACGCCGGCCTATCTCTTGGCGCGCGATTGGGAAGTGGAGCATGGCCGCTTCTTCGATGAGCGCGAGGAGCGGCAGGCGCGCAAGGTTCTGGTGCTCGGCGCATCGGTTGCGCGCGAGCTGTTTCCGAACGTCGATCCGATCGGGCAGAGCGTGCGTATCAGCGGCGGCATGTTCGAAGTGATCGGCGTGCTCGAAAGCAAAGGTCAGACGGGCTTCGGGCAAGACCAGGACGATATCGTGCTGGCGCCGTTCTCGACCGTGAAGCGGCGCATCTCGGGCCGGCAGCGGCGCGCCGATACAGTGAGCCAGATTTCGATCAAGACGGAATCAGAAGCGGCCCTCGCGCGCGCGGAAGAGGACATCACGAACCTTTTGCGACAGCGCCACCGCACCTCCGAGGGCGAGGACGATTTCACGGTTCAGAACTTGAACTCGATCATGGAGACCGCAAATCAAGCGACGGCGGCGTTCACCGGTCTGCTCGCGGGCATATCGGCGGTGTCGCTGCTGGTGGGCGGGATCGGGATCATGAACATCATGCTGGTTTCCGTTACGGAGCGGACGCGCGAGATCGGCTTGCGCAAGGCCTTGGGCGCACGGAAAGCCGACATTCTCCATCAATTCGGGCTGGAGGCGATTGCGCTTTCGGTGGCCGGCGGGATCGTGGGATTGATCATCGGCATGACCGGGGCGTGGGGCATCACGTCCATCTTCAACTTGCCGTTCGCGGTAGGCGTCGACACGGCGCTGCTGGCGATCGGCTTTTCCGGGCTTGTGGGCGTCATCTTCGGCGCCTATCCGGCTTGGCGCGCCGCGCAACTCGATCCGATCGAAGCGCTGCGCAGAGAATAGGAACGCAGAATGCGAAGCTCACTTGCCGCCGCAGTTTCGGCGCTGGCCTTGGCGCTGACGATGGCGCCGCCAACACATGCCGAAACCCTCGCCGAAGCGATGGGCCAGGCGGCGGAAACGAATCCGACGCTCGCGGCGCAACGCGAACGTTTGCGCGCGACGCGCGAAGCGCTGCCGCAAGCGTGGGCCGCGGCGCTGCCGTCGGCTTCGCTCTCGGCGAGCGCGACGGCCAGCGACAGCTACGGCCCGGGCGCGACCACCGGCGCTGGCGTCACGGCGGATCGGCGCGAGAGCTGGTCGGGCGGCGTGTCCGCCTCGCAGCTCTTGTTTGCGTCGGGTGCGGTGCTGGCCTCGACGCGCCAAGCGCGCGCGCAGATCGCAGGCGCGGTCGCCAACTACGATGGCGCGCGCCAGCAGCTCTTTCTCGATGTCGCGAGCGCCTATGCGGGCGTGCGGCAAGCGCAGTCCGTTGTCTCCGCGCGCGAGACGACGGTTGCGAACCTTACCGAGCAGCAGCGCTTCGTGAACGCGCAATTCGAAGCGGGCGTGGTGACGCGCACGGACTTGGCGCAGGCCGATGCGCGTCTCGCGCAAGCGCGCACGCAGCTCGTGCAGGCGCAAGCGCAAATGGCGGCCGCCATTGAAGCTTACACGCGCCTGGTCGGGTCTCCGCCGTCAAACCTCAGCGCGCCGCCGGCCGCGCAAGGTTTGCCCGCGTCGCTCGAAGTTGCGCTCGATACGGCGGTGCAGAACAATCCCTCGCTGCTCGCGACCATCGCGGCGGCGCGCCAGGCCGATGCGAACGTGATGGCGTCGAATTCCGCGTTCGGCCCGCGGCTTTCGCTGGAGGCGGGGTCTTCGCTCGGTGGGCAGATCGATTTGCCGGCGACGGAATCGTCGTCCGATAGCGTGGGCGTGCGGTTCTCGATGCCGTTGTTTACCGGCGGCGCGAACCTTTCGCGCGCGCGACAGACGCGCGCGCTGCGCTCTGCCGCCAATCTCGACGTCGCGGCCGCGCAGCGCTCGACGCGTGAGTTGGTGACGAATGCGTGGACGGGGCTCACGAGCGCACGTTCTGCGGTGACGAGCGCGCAAGAGCAAGTGCGCGCGGCGGAGCTTGCGTATCAGGGCATTCGGCTCGAGCAGGAGACCGGCCTGCGCACCACGATCGACGTGCTGAACCAGGAGCAGGATCTGCTCACGGCGCGCCTCGCGCTCGCGCAAGCGGAGCGTGATCTGGTGGTGGCGGAGCGGCAGCTGCTGGCGGCTGTGGGCGGGCTGGAGCCTTAGGGCCGCGCGCGTTGGCGGACGCGCGTGTTGCCCGTAGAATTGCGCAATGCCCATCGTTCAGAGCAACGGCGCCCGGATTCACTGGCAAGCGGACGGCGCAGGAACGCCCGTTCTGCTCATCATGGGGCATCTCTATAGCGCGCGGCTTTGGTATCCGCTGCTGCCGGCGCTCACGCAAAACCATCGCGCGATCACGTTCGACAATCGCGGCGTCGGTGAGAGCGACACGACGCCGGGCGTGACGGTTGAAGAGTTCGCGGCTGATGCGCTCGCGGTGTTGGACGCAGCCGGTGAAGCGAAGGCGCACGTCTATGGCGTGTCGATGGGTGGAGGGATCGCGGCGGAATTTGCGATGCGTTACCCGGAACGCGTGCGCTCGCTCACGCTCGGCTGCACGATGCTGAAGACAGAGCAAACCAGGCTCGATGGCGCGCGGCGACTGATCTACAGCCTGCCGCTGCCTTGGGCGCGTGCGCTGCTCGCCCGCACCAGAACGCCGGAGAGCTACGGCTCGGCCGCGCCGCGCGACGCCGCGCTGCGCGATATGGAAGTGCTGCGGGAGGATCGCTTCACGATGCGCGGCGTCAAAGCGCAGGCCGAAGCGATCGCGCGCTACGCAACGACGCGCGAACGCGCGGCGGCGTCGTTGACGATGCCAGTGCTTATCCTGCACGGCGATGAGGATACGGCCGTGCCCGTCGCGCATGGCCGCGAGCTTGCGCAGATCATCCCCGGCAGCAGATACGTTGAGTTCAAGGGCGCGGCGCACAATTACCTTGTCGCGGCGACAGAGGAATCGACGGCTGCATTCATCGCGTTCATCGAAGAGGCCGATCGCACGGTTGCGTGAGCGCCTAGATTTTCGAGATGTCCAGCTTCGCCAAACGTGCGCGGCGTTCGGCGTAGCGGTCGCCGAGGGTTGGCGTTGCGAGGAACGTTGCGAGGATTTGTTCGGCGGCGGCGGGCTCGATCGTGTCGGCGCCGAGGGCGAGCATGTTGGCGTCGCCATGCTCGCGCGCGGGGGAGGCTTCGGCCTGCGTGTGGAGGAGCGCGGCGCGCATGAAGGGGAAGCGGTTGGCCGTAATCGAGATCATCTGGCCGCTGCCGCAGATGCCAATCACATAATCCGAGCGGCCGTGCTTCACCTCGCTGACGAGCTTCAGCGAATAGTCCATCGCATCGACACGGTCTGTTCCGTTTGCGGGGCCGCAATCGGTGACGGCGTAGTCGTGCGCCGCGAGCCACGCCTTGAGGCGCTCTTTCAGTTCGTATCCGCGATGATCGGAGGCGATGGCGATGGGCTTGGCGGTGAGTCGCTGCGTCATGGCGCGAGTTTAGCGCAGATCATGCACCCGGATCATGCAATTGTGTCGCTGCGCGCCCTACTTGAAGCACGCGCGCCCTGGTACGACCTCCCACGTGCGACGCACGGAGGGAACATGCGCCTGGCTTTGATTGCGCCCATTTTTCTGCTCGCCGCGTGCGGCGAGGCCGATGTTGGGCAGGCGAGCCGCAACGCGGCGTGGGCCGCGGTGCAGGCGGCCGATCCGCAACTGGCGGCCGGGCTGCGCGCTGCGCAGACGCTGCGCGCAGCCGCCGCGACGTGCGGGTGGACGGACGTGGACGTCGCCTCCGCCGCGCGCCTTGGGGTCGCGGGCATCGAAGACCCGATCGCGCGCGCGGCGGCGGGCAGCTTGGTGGAAGACTTGGTTGTCGGCGCGCCGGTTCAGGCCGCTGCTGGAAGCCCAACAGATTGCTCGCCCGAAACGCGCCGCGCGCTCGAAACGCAAATCGCGAGCTTCATGCAAAGCGAAGGCGGCGAGATGGAAGCGGGCGAGGGGAACTAAGCCTTCGAAGCCGCGGCGTGTTCTTCAGCCAGAAGCGCGTAGAAATATTCGTCCCACCATTCGCCGGATGGCTGGCGGAGCGCCTGCCGGAAATGCGCTTCGCGCCGCATGCCGAGCTTTTCCATCACACGCCATGAAGCCGGGTTCTCGGGTTGGCATGTCGCGATCACGCGATGGCAGCGGAGGGGGCCGAACGCAAAGGCCAGCAGCGCGGCGGCGGCTTCGCTCGCATAGCCGCGGCCTTGGCGGGCGCGTGAGATGACCCAGCCGATTTCGTATGTCGCTGCGCCGAACCAGGGATGGAACACCATGTGGCCGACGAGTTCGCCGGAGTCGCACACGACCACGGCGATGGCGGTTGCGTTGGCGCCAGTGTTTTTCTGGACGAACGCTTGCGACTGCGCCTCATCCAAGCGCCCTTCGGGGAGCCATGTGGTGACGAGCGGATCGGACATGTAGGCGTGAATCGCCGGCCAGTCCGTCTGCGCGATCGGCCTTAGATTTAAGCGCGGCGTTTGCAGCAGCGTGAACGCGTTCGTCATGCGGCGCTATCCGCGGCAGTCTGCATCGCCGCTGCGTTCGGACATGCACGCAAAGCTACCGCCTTCGCCCCAGCCGATCTGGCCGTTCTCGAGTTGGTAGCGGCGCCACTGACCGGTGACGGCGCCGGCGGGGAGCGGCGCACGAGGATCGTCCCACACGATCGGCGCGCCGGGCTCGTCATCCGTCCATTCCGATCCGAAGCGCTGGCCGTGCGCCCAGTACGTGTAATAGCCCTCGCCCTGCGGTTCGAGCATGTAGACGACCTCTCCAGGTGTGAGGCGCACGTTTTGCGATTCGAACGGCGTTCTGACGCCGCCGCGTATCGGCTGGAGTCGCAGTTGACCTTCCAAGGGCGTCACCCACACGCCAGGCGCAACGCTGGCGACCACGGGAGACGCCGGATCGGGCCGCGCATGCAGCGTTATTGCGCTGATCGTGCGCCAGTGCGCGTAGTCGCAGCCCCATTCGCCGAAGCAAATTCCGTCCGCGACGTAAACGCCATTGTCGAGGGCGAGCGATGCAGCGGCTGGCTGTGTCGGCGCGGCCCCGTGCGTGCAGGCGGCGGTGATAAACGCCGCAACGAATGCGAGCGGGCGGAGATATGGAATCATCATCGCAATCTCATCACGGCGCGCGCCGCAGCGCGAGCCAGTTGAGGATGGTGGGGTTTACGAGATCGGCGCGGTCGAGGTGCGCCCAGTGCCCGGCGCCGGGAAGCACCATCACCGTCGTGTCGCGCGCGACGTGATTCCACGTGCCGTTGTGGCCCGCCGCGTTGAGCGCGGTGTCGTTGAGGCCGTGGATCACCAGAACCGGCGATTGGATCGGCGGCAGCGACGCGAGCGCTTGCTGTTGTTGCTGGAGCGATGCGCCCGCCGTTTGCGGGTAATTAGCGCGGTAGTAGTTCAGCATCGCGGCGAAGTTGGAGCGGGCGAACGCGGCGACGTACTCGGCGCGGCGCGCTTCCGGCGCCCAGCCGGCGAGACCTTCAGCGGTGAGTGCGTTTTCGGCGCCGGGCTGTTGGAATTGGCGCGCGTATTCGCTGTTGCGTTGTTGTTCGGCGTTGGTCGCCATCTCGCGCGCAAAGCCCGCCGGGTGCGGCACTGAGATGATGACGAGGTTCTGCACGCGGTCGGGGCGCATCATGGCGTATTGCCACGCGATGGCGGCGCCCCAGTCATGGCCGATGATGGTGGCTTTGCGGCCTGGGCCTTCGGCGTTGAGCACAGCGTCAATGTCGGCGATGAGATGCGCGAACGTGTAGTTCTCGACGCCGGCGGGCGCGGAGGAGCCGTTGTAGCCCCGCAGATCCATCGCGATCGCGCGATAACGGGCGCGGCCGAGATCGCCCGAGAGCGCGCGCCAGGAGCCGGAGAAATCCGGGAAGCCGTGCAGCATGATCACGAGCGGGTCGGAGGCGCGGCCTTCGACGTGATAGTTGATCGTGACGTCGCCGTTGCGGGCGGTGCGGTCCTGCCAGGCGTGGGCGGGCGCGGCGAAGGCGATGAGCGCAAACAGCGCGGCGATGAGACGGCGCATGGCGTTTCCTCTTGTTTGCCCGTTCCCTAGCCGGTTCGGCGCGCGGGCGCTACGGTGTGCGCAAAGGAGAACGCCATGACGCGCGCGAAACTGCCGGAGACAGGTGAGGCGTGGGACACGCTCTCGGCGCGCATGCGCGAGATGGGCGCGCGCGATGTGAAATGGCGCGACGGGCGCGCGGCGGTTTACGTGTTCAACGCGGGCGAGGACGTCGAGCGCGTGCAGAAGGAAGCGTACGCGATGTACGCGGCGGAGAACGGCTTGGGGCCGGCGGCGTTTCCGAGCTTGCGGCAGATGGAGGCCGATGTCGTTGCGTTCGGTCTGTCGCTGTTGAACGCGCCCGAAGGCGCGGCGGGCAACATGACAAGCGGCGGGACGGATTCGATTTTGATGGCGGTGAAAGCCGCACGTGATCATGCGCGCGCGAAGGGGCGGACAGGCCAGCTCAACATCGTGCTGCCGCGCTCGGCGCATCCGGCGTTCGACAAGGCCGCGATGGTGATGGAGTTGGAGGTGCGCCGCACGCCGCTCAAGGACTATCTCGCCGATCCGGCGGCGATCGAGGCGGCGGCGGACGAGAAGACGATCATGATCGTCGGCTCTGCGCCATGCTTTCCGTATGGCCTGATCGATCCAATCGCGGCGCTGAGCGATCTGGCGCTGAAGCGCGATCTGTGGCTGCACGTCGATGCGTGCGTGGGCGGCTACATCGCGCCGTTCGTGCGGATGAATGGCGCGGATTTGCCGGTGTTTGATTTTACGGCGCCAGGCGTGTCGAGCATGAGCGCCGATCTGCACAAGTATGGGTATTGTTCGAAGGGCGCGTCGACGGTGTTTTTCCGCAGTGAAGAGCTGCGCGCGCGCATGATCTTCGAAGTGCGCGATTGGCCGGCGGGCAAGATGGTGACGCCGACGCTCGCGGGAACGCGGCCGGGCGGGGCGATCTCGGCGGCGTGGGCGGTGATGAACTTCCTGGGCGTCGCCGGCTATCGGGCCAAGCATGGCGAGGTGACAGCGGCGCGCGAAGCGGTGGAGGCGGGCGTGCGCGCCCGCGGGTTTGAGGTGATCGGGGCGCCCAAATTGGGGATCGTTTCGTTTTTTCACGCCGCGCATGACGCAAATGCGTTACTACGGAAAATGTACGAGCGCGGCTGGGTGACGAGCGCGATCAGCGAGCCTAAGGGCTTGCATCTCATGCTTTCTCCCGTGCATCGCGGCGTTGTCGATCGCTATCTCGACGATCTCGATTGGGCGATGGCGAACGCGAAAGACGCACAAGGCGCAGCCGCGCCGCGCTACGCCGGATAAATCCCGCTAGGCGTACCTCCACGTAAATCGGCTATAAGAGCGCAGCGAACAAGGGAGGCGGCGCATGGTGACGCTTGTTGTGAACGGCGCATCGCACACGATCGATGTGGAAGATGACATGCCGCTGCTGTGGGCGTTGCGAGACGTTCTCAACTTGACCGGCACGAAGTACGGCTGCGGCGTCGCGGCATGCGGCGCGTGCACGGTGCTCGTTGGCGATCAGCCGGTGCGTTCGTGCTCGTTTCCGGCAAGCGCCGTGACCGCGCCGGTGACGACGATCGAAGGTTTGCGCAATGGCGATACGCTGCATCGCGTGCAGGCCGCGTGGATCGAAGCGCAAGCGCCGCAATGCGGCTACTGCCAGTCGGGGCAGATCATGGCGGCGGTCGCGCTTTTGAACCAGAAGCCGCAACCGACGGACGCGGACATCGATGCGGCGATGACAAACATCTGCCGCTGCGGTTCGTATGAAGAAATGCGCGCGGCGATCCATATCGCTGCGGCCGCCGGCTGAGGGAGCGCGAGATGAGCGAGCGGAAATTTCCTTCGCGCCGGTTTGTGATCGTTTCGAGCGTCGCCGCTGCAGGCGGGCTCGCGATCGGCTGGGCGCTTTATCCGTACAACACGCTTGGCCGCGCGCGTGAGCTTGCGGCGGCGGATGGCGAAACAGTGCTGACGCATTGGGTGCGTATCGCGCCGGACGATACGGTCACGGTGTTCGTGCCGCACTCGGATATGGGCCAGGGCGTGCAGACGGCGCTGCCGATGATGCTCGCCGAGGAGCTCGATGCGGATTGGGCGCATGTGCGCATGGAGCAGGCGCCGGCGGATAAGGCGTTTGCGAACGGGCCGCTGGTGCGCGGCTTCCTGCAAGGCGATCGCTCGATCCCGCAAGTGCTGAACGGCGTCGCGGACTTCGCGGGCCGCAAGCTCGCCGAGCAGATGAACATGCAGATCACCGGCGGCTCGACGTCGGTGCGCTTCACGGGCGTTGAAGCGATGCGCAAGACGGGCGCGGCGGCGCGGCAAATGCTGATCAAAGCCGCGGCGCGCACATGGAATGTGCCGGAAGGCGAGATCACGACGGAGCCGAGCGTGCTGGTGCACGCCGCATCGAACCGGCGCGCGCGTTACGGCGAGATGGCCGCGGCCGCGGCCGCGTTCGAGCCGCCACAAGAGCCGCCGCTGAAGCCGCGCGATCAATATCGCATCGTTGGCCACGATACGCCGCGCTTCGATGTGCCGGCAAAATCGACGGGCGAGGCGCTTTACGCGGGCGATGTGCGGCCCGAAGGCTTGCTCTATGGCGCGGTCGCGCAATGCCCGGTGATCGGCGGCACGCTTGCGAGCGTCGATCCAGCGCCCGCGCTTGCGGTGCGGGGCGTGAGCAAAGTGATCCAGCTTGAGAACGCCGTCGTTGTCGTCGCGGACAATACGTGGCGTGCGCGCCAAGGGCTCGCGGCGCTGCAGCCGCAATGGAACGCAGGCGAGAACGGAACGATCGATTCCGACGCAGTGCGTGCGGCGATGGAAGCGGCCGTCGTGAGCGGGACCGATTTCGATACCGACCACAAGGTCGGCGGCGATGCGGACGCGGCGATCGCGGGCGCGGCGACGACGATCGAAGCGACGTATCATTTGCCTTATCTCAGCCACGCGCAGATGGAGCCGATGAGCGCGGTCGCGCAGTTTCGCGATGGTAAGCTTGACGTCTGGGCCGCGCCGCAGAATGCGCTCGGCGCGCGGGTGAACGCCGCCAAACACGCCGGCGTCTCGTTCGAGAACACGACGATGCACTCGGTGCCGATGGGCGGCGCGTTCGGCCGGCGCATTCAGGAAGACGCGATCGAGCTGGCGGTGGATGCGGCCAAGCAAACGGATGGCCGCCCGATTCAGATCGCTTGGTCGCGCGAGGAAGACATGACGCATGGCTGGTATCGCCAAGCGTCGGTCGCGCACCTGAAGGCCGGGCTCGACGCGAACGGCCGCGTGATCGCGTGGGCGCACAACTTCGCCGATAAGCACGATCCCGCCGAAGCGACGCACATGACGTATGCGATCCCCGATCGCATCACGCGCTTCAAGAATGGGCTCAACCCGCTGCGGTGGGGCGCGTGGCGCAGCGTCGATAACACACTGCACGGCTTCACCATCGAGTGCTTCATGGACGAACTCGCGCATCGCGCGGGGCAAGATCCGTTCGAATTCCGGCGGGCGCATTTGGAGGGCCGGCACAAGGCGGCGCTCGAGCGTGTGGCGGAGATGGCGAATTGGGGAACGGCGCCGCCGGAAGGGCGCGCGCGCGGCATCGCGATCCGCGAAAGCTTCGGCACGATCGTGGCGCAAGTCGCGGAAGTCTCCGTCGATGAGCAAGGGCGCGTGCGCGTCCATCACATCTGGAGCGCGGCCGATCCGGGCGAGGTGGTGAACCCCGCAACGTTCCGCCAGCAAATCGCCGGCGGCGCGATCTTCGGGCTGACGGCGGCGCTCTATGGCGAGATCACCGTGAAGGAAGGCCGCGTCGTGCAGCAGAACTTCCCGGAATACGAGATGGTGCGCTTAGCCGATGCGCCGCGCCAGGAAGTGGCGATCATCAATTCGGGCGCGAGGGCTGGCGGCGCGGGCGAACCGGGCACGCCGCCGGTTGCGGCGGCTGTCGCGAACGCGGTGTTTGCGCTGACGGGCCAGCGCGTGCGCGAATTGCCGCTGCGCAAGTTCGATCTGCGCAACGGCGTGCGGCGCGCGACGGCGTAGCGGTTTCCCGCTCCGCCTTTCCCTCCCCTTGAGGGGAGGGTGTCATGCGAAG
>CAZXNY010000067.1:0-10710 GCA_964642205.1 uncultured Caulobacteraceae bacterium | reverse complement strand
GGCCAGTTTCTCGGCGGCTTTCACCGCCGCGATCATCACCGGCCGGTGCGGCAGCGCGCGCTTGCCGCGATCCTTGAGCTTGGCCGCGCCCGCGATGCGGAACACGAACGGCATCCGGAAGCTCGCGCCGAACCGCGCCGTTGCGCCTGGCTTCACCACAAACCGCGCCTGCCGGAGCGAGGTGGCGGCCGCTTCGTAAAAGATGTCGGCAGGCCAAGCGTCCACGCAGGCGATATGTTTGGGGGCGCCATCGACGCCGATCTCAAAATCGACGATCGCCACGCCTTCGACGCCCATCCGCTTAGGCAGCGCCGGATACGGCACGCGCAGCGGCGCGGTAAGCGACCACGGCATCGCGCTCTCGCCCTCGCCGCTCGCCCACACCACGCAGCACGGCCCGTCCGGCAGCTTTAGGGCGCGCGCCAGCGCCTCCCGCGCCTGCGCGCGCTGCTGGCGCAGCACCTCCGCGCCGTGATTGGCGCCCAGAACGACCGCAAGCACCACCGCGCCCGACGCCAGCAGCGCCATCGGCGGCGACCAGCCGGCGCTCCGCAGCGCGCTGGTGATCGCGACCTGCAGCACCACAACGAAGAGGAAGAGCCCGATGTAGAACAGCGCCCGCGCTGTCAGCACCGAAGCCGTTCTTGTTGCCCACACGAACATCGCGGCCGTTCTAGCCGGGCGCGCGGGCGCCGGTCCACTGGCGCGCTAGGCCTTGGCGCGCGCTTTCAACGCCAGAACCCAGGCTGAGGTCGCGAACCACACGGCATTCCACAACATGACGGGCGCGAGGCCCCGCAGCGCCCCGTACGCGACCCACATCGCGGCCGCGACAAGCATCACAACGTAGGCGGTCGCCGAAACGTCCTTGGCGTCGCCGGTCCTGATTATCTTTACGATCTGCGGACCGGACGCGAACGCGCCGACAGCGCCCGCAACAAAGCCAAGCGCCTCAATGAGGTCGAAACTCATTCGCCTTCGTCGAACTTGTTCGCCACCAGCGCCGCGATGGCCTCGACCGCCGCCTCCGCGTCGGGCCCTTCCGCCTCGACTTCAATCGTTGAGCCAATACCAGCGCCAAGCATCATCAAGTCCATCAGCGAGCGCGCGTCCGCCGATTCATCTTCGCGCCGCACGGTGACCGAACTTTCGTACTTGAACGCCAGTTCCGCGAGCTTGCGGGATGCGCGCGCGTGCAAGCCACGCACATTCACGATCTCAAGCGTGCGAGTCGCGGCCATTCCGTCCCCAAAAGTCGCGCTCTAAGCGTTGCCCGCCAGTTCAACCGAAGCAACGCGGATGTATCGGCGCCCGGCATCCTGCGCATCCAGCGCCGCTTCGCTCAAGCCCTTCTTGGCGCGCACTTCGCAGAGCTTGATCAGCATCGGCAGATTGACGCCGGCGATCACTTCGATACGCCCCTGCCCGATCACGGAGATCGCCAAGTTAGACGGCGTGCCGCCGAACATATCCGTGAGGATGACGACGCCATCGCCGGTATCGGCCTTGGTGACGGCCGCGAGGATGTCACTCCGCCGTGCCTCCATGTCGTCTTGTGGGCCGATGGCGACGGCTTCCATTTGCCGCTGCGCTCCAAGCACATGCTCGGCCGCCGCGACGAATTCGTTCGCCAGACGGCCGTGCGAAACGACCACGACGCCGATCATTCTAAGCTCCCGCCGTGGCGCGCAAAAATGCCCTGCTTGGGGGGCGGAATATGGCGCCTTTCGCAGGCGCCAGAAAAGGGCGTTGCGACACTTCGCCCACCCCTTTCATGCACTTGTGTGGTTACGGCGCCGCGCTCAGCGGCCGGGCCCGCGTTACCGCGGGAAACTCCACCACGAGCCGCGCGCCGTTGGGCGTTTCAGGGGTCATCCCCTCGATGTTCTCGGCCCAGATCCGGCCACCATAGGATTGAACGATCTGCCGGGCGATCGAGAGCCCCAGACCCGAATTGCCGCCAAAGGCCGCGCCCTTCGGCCGGCTCGTATAGAACCGGTGGAAAATGGACTCGAGCGCCTCCGGCGGCACGCCAGGCCCCTGATCTTCGACTGTCGCCCGCACGACGGGCCCTTCCTTCGTGCGCACGGTGGCGACTTGTAGCGTCACCACCCCGCCCGGGGGGCTGAAGCTCTTCGCGTTGTCGACGAGGTTGCGGAACACCTGCCCGAGCGGGCCTTCCTGCGCCATCACGTAGGCGCCGTCCGGCGCCGGTCCACGAAACGCAACCGCGACTTCCGCTGTCTCGCCCGGAGCAGAGGCATAACTCTCCGCGATCACCGACGTCATGCGCGCCAGATCGAGCGCCACGAGGTCGCCGCGTGCGGTTTCAGCTTCGATGCGGCTCGCGCGCGCGATGTCGCTGATCAAGCGATCGAGCCGGCGCACATCCTGCGAAACGATGCCGAGCAGTTTTCGCTGTTGCTCCGGGTCGGGCACGCTGCGCGCCGCCTCCACCGCCGAGCCAATCGACGCGAGCGGGTTCTTCAACTCGTGGCTGACATCGCCCGCAAAGCGCTCATTGGCGTCGATTCGATCCGCGAGCGCGCCCGTCATTGCCTCGATCGACCGTGACAACTCACCGATTTCATCGGTGCGCCGGCTCACCTCCGGCAGCGAAAGACGCGTCGCGCCTGTCAGGCGCAAACGGTCGGCCGCGGTTGCGAGAAGGCGAAGCGGCCGCGCGACGAAAAGCCCAAGCAGCGCGGACGAAAGAAACGTCACCAGCGCCGCGCCGATCACAAACGGAATCATCGACAGGCGTTCCGCGAGCAGGATGCGCTCAACGTCCGCCGTCTCGAGCGTGACCATGCCAAGAACCGCGTGAACGCGCCGGATCGGGAGTGTCACGCTCACCACGCGCTGGCCGCGCTCGTCGAGCCGCTGGCCGTAAGAGATCAAGCCGCGCATCGCCGCTTGACGCTCCGCGTCGAGCGTCACGCTTGGCCGCCACGGCGTCAGCCGCCACGTCTCCACGTCCTGCACGGCCTCGCCGAGCGATTCCTCCATGGTCGGCGCGGGCGCTTCCAGTGGCGCAAGATCGCTTTGATCGACGATGCCATAGAGCACGTTCGTATCCGCGACGACCCGCCCGTCGGTCGCGATGACTCGCACCCGCGGGCCTGGCGTGTCAGCGCCGCCAGTACGAGACGGCGGCGGCAGCAACCGGCGCAGCACGTCGCGCACCGCCGGCTCGTTCATCGAGGGATCGGGATCGCCGGGGGACGTCGTCGCTTCGACGAGAATGTTGGAGATCAACTCGCCTTCGATGCGCAGGCTGCGAAACTGCGCTTGCGTCAGCCCCGCGCTCCACTCCGAGAGCAGCAGCACCCCAAGCACAAGAACGAATAGCCCAAGGAAATTCGCAACGAAGATCGTACGCCCGATCTTCGAGAAGACGAAGTCACGCTCGTCGTTGGCGCGGACTTCGCTCTGCGTGCGCTTAGGCTTCGTTGTACCTGTAGCCCACGCCGTAAAGGGTCTCGATGGCGTCGAAGGTATCGTCGATCTCTCGGAATTTCTTTCTGAGGCGCTTGATGTGGCTGTCGATGGTTCGGTCATCGACGTAGACTTGGTCGTCATAAGCCGCGTCCATCAATTGATCGCGGCTTTTGACGTAGCCGGGGCGCGTCGCGAGCGCCTGAAGGATGAGAAATTCGGTGACGGTGAGCCGGACCGCCTCGTTCTTCCACGTGCAAGCGTGGCGGTTGGGATCGAGCGTGAGTTGCCCGCGCACGATCGGCTTCTTGTCGCCAACCTCAGGCCCTGAGGCGCCGACGCGCGTGCGGCGCAGCAGCGCTTTGACGCGCTCGTTGAGCAGGCGTTGCGAGAACGGTTTGCGGATATAGTCGTCGGCGCCGACATTGAACCCCACGACCTCGTCCATCTCCTCGTCCTTCGAGGTCAGGAGAATGACCGGCAGGCTGGACGTCTGGCGCAGCCGGCGCAGCACCTCGATCCCGTCCATACGGGGCATTTTGATGTCGAGGATTGCGATGTCCGGCGGCGTCTCCGAAAGCGCCGCCAAAGCCGAGACGCCCTCATTGTAGGTGCGCACGGTATAGCCCTCGGCCTCGAAGAAGATCTTCAGAGACGCCAGAATGTTCTCGTCGTCATCGACCAAAGCGACCGTGGCCATCCGCCAGTTTTTCCCGTTCGTGCGTTGCGCCGCAGATATAGCGGCTCACGCGCAGCTTATCCAATCCGCCCAAATGCGGCGGCGATTTGGCAAAATTCTCTCATAATTTCCGTCTCTTGCAAATTTTGTGGGCGCGCTCAATCCGCGCCCTCGCCAGCGCGCGTAGTCTCAGAGCGGGAGGAACCGGCGCATGGCGGATGTAGTGCTGCTCCACGGCTGGAGCGCGACTGGCAAGAGCATGGCCGCGCTCACAACGTTTCTTACAGCCGCCGGCTATCGCCCGGTCGATCTCTTCATCGGCGATTATGAGAGCCTCTATGACGACGTCTCGGTCGAGGACGTCGCCAAGCGCATGGAAGCGGCGGTGCGCGAAAAGATCGCCGCCGGCCAGCTGGCTGCGCCGTTCCACCTCATCGTTCACTCCACCGGCGCGCTCGTCGCCCGCGCCTGGCTTGCGCGCTTCTATCCGGCGGGCGGCGCGCCGGTGGCGAACTTTCTGATGCTCGCGCCAGCCAACTTCGGCTCGCGCTGGGCCAAGCTCGGGCGCTCGCTCGTCGGGCGCATCACCAAAGGCAATTTGAAGCGCGGCCTGCAATCGGGCGAAACGATGCTCACCGAGCTCGAATTCGCCGCCGACTTCCACTGGCGCCTCACGCGCCGCGATCTTCTCGCCGCGCCGGGCGATCCGCCGGGTGCGATCTACAGCGCGAACGGCTGCCGCCCGTTCGTGATCGTCGGCGTCCATCCGCAAGACCCGCTGCCCGCCTTCGTCACAGAGCACGGCTCGGACGGCACAGTGCGCACAGCCGCCGCTAACATGAACGTGCGCGGCATGACGATCGATTTTAGCGCCGATGCGGCGCACCCAATCGTCACGCACTGGGCGCGCCGCGCGCCGGATGCGATGCCATATCTCGTTCTGCCCGATCGCGATCACGGCGCGATCCTCGAACCCGGCAAGGGCTTTGCGCATCAAGACGAGCTGCGCGCGATCCTCGGCGTCGAGATCGCCGCCGCCCTCGCTGTGACCGACGCCGCGGCTTACGCTGCGCTCGCGGCGCGCTGGGACGACATCTACACAGCGCGCACGCGTCCTGGCGCGCTACGCGGTGAAGCCGGCGAAGCAATCCGCAACAGCGTGCGCTGGCCACGCGCGCTCTTCACCGACGACGCCGACCGCGCGAAATATTTCCACGAACACTACCTGCTCAACACGCGCGTCACCGACCAGGAAGGCGCGCCAATAGAGGATTACTTCCTTAGCTTCGGCTCACGCCGGCCCGACGCGATCACCTCGTTCACCGAGCGCGCGGCAATCCCGCCCGACGAAGACCGCTTTCACATGAAGGCGCTGACGAACGTGCATGTGAATGCGCAGAGCGGCGCCAGGCGCGCCTTCTACATCGACCGCATGGAGTTGATGACGCAGCACAACGGAGTCTATGCGCACGTCACCGGCGCTACGCCCGCCGAACTCTGGCTCTCGCTCACCATCGCGCCCAAGGGTGATCTCGTGAGCTACTTTCCCGCCGGCGCGCAAGGCCCGCGCGGCTCTATCCGCCTCCACGTCGAAGACAAGACCGATACGCCCGCGCGCTGGCTGAAGCGCCGCCAAACCCACTTCATCGACATCGTCGCACCACGCACAGTCGATCCGCGCGTCTTCCGTCTCACACGGGCTGGAACATGACGTACTTCGCCAGAACCGCGCGTTGACACACTCTGAAACAAGCGCCGCTTTTCGCGACAATAATTCGCAAGATGCGCGCAAGTGTTCGGCGCAACATCACCAATATTTATGTGTTGGTTCAGGGCGCCTTCAGTCCGCGGCAGCCATTTTCCTCTCACGCGATGGCGCAGACCATCGCCGCACTTGAGAGAGGATCAGATCATGTTGAAGCAAGCCCTCATCGCCGCCTCGCTCGCGGCCGTCGCGTTCCCGACCGTCGCTTCGGCGCGCGACTACAACCACAGCCCTGCGCGTTACGAGCAAAACCACCGCGGCGAACGCGTCGTCGTTCGCGAGCGCCAAGTCACGCGCTACTACAACGTGAATGGCCGCCGCTACGCCGCGCAAGCCGGCCCGGCGTGGAACGCGCCGCGCGGGTACTATCACCGCAACTGGCAGCGCAATCAGCGTCTGCCGGTCGAATATCGCCGCACGGTCGTCCGCGACTACGGCCGCTACCACCTGCCGCCGCCCGCCCGCGGCCAGCAATGGGTGCGCGTCGATAACGACGTGGTGCTCGTCTCGATCGCCAGCGGCATCATCGGCGCCGTCATCGCCGGCGCGTTCAACTAACCCACGTCAACAGGAAAGCGGAAACGCGGTCGCAAAAGCGGCCGCGTTTTCGTTTAGTGTGCTTCCGCCCACGTCTTCCCGGCGCGCGCATCGACGGTGAGCGGGATCGACAAAGTCACGCTCGGCGCGCACGCGGCTTCCATCACTTGCGCGGCGACGCGCGCGGTTTCTTGCGCTTCGCCTTCAGCAGCTTCGAACACCAATTCGTCATGTACCTGCAGCAGCATGCGTGACTTGAGATTTGCGTTGTTGAGCGCGCGCGGCAGGCGCACCATGGCGCGGCGAATGATGTCCGCAGCCGCGCCTTGCAGCGGCGCATTGATCGCTTGGCGTTCGGCGAACTGCCGCTCGGCCGGGTTCTTGGCCTTGATGCCGCCGATGTTGATGCGCCGCCCGAAGATCGTCGTCACGTAGCCATTGGCGCGCGCATACGCCTTCATCGCTTCCATGTAGTCGCGAATGCCGGGAAAGCGTTCGAAATATTTCTTGATGTAGGCCGAAGCCTCGCTTTGCTCGATGCCGAGATTGCGCCCGAGGCCGAACGCCGAAATCCCGTAAATGATGCCGAAATTGATGGCCTTCGCCTGGCGGCGCACCATCGGGTCCATGCCCGCAATCGGCACGCCGAACATTTCCGACGCCGTCATCGCGTGAATATCGAGCCCGTCGACAAACGCTTTCTTCAGCTGCGGAATATCCGCGACATGCGCGAGCAGCCGCAGCTCGATCTGCGAGTAGTCCGCCGAGACGAGCATATTGCCTTTCTCCGCCACGAACGCCGAGCGGATGCGCCTTCCTTCCTCGGTGCGCACCGGAATATTTTGCAGGTTGGGATCGTTCGAGGAGAGACGCCCCGTCGTCGTGGACGCGAGCGCGTAGCTCGTATGGACGCGTTTGGTCTCCGGGTTGATCGCCTCTTTCAGCGCCTCGGTGTACGTCGAGCGCAGCTTCGCGAGTTGGCGCCAATCGAGGATCGCTTGCGGCAGCGCATGGCCCTGCGCGGCGAGGTCTTCGAGAATACTCGCATCCGTCGACCACGCGCCCGTCTTCGTTTTCGACGCGCCCGGCAGCTTCATCTCGTCGAACAGAATTTCGCCAAGCTGCTTGGGCGATCCGAGATTGAACTCGCGCCCCGCCAACTTCTTGGCCTCATCCTCGAACCCAAGCATGCGTTGCGCGAAATCGCCCGACATGCGCGAAAGCTCGTTCGGATCGACGCGGATACCCTCGCGCTCCATCGCGGCGAGCACCGGCGTCATCGGACGCTCGAGTGTTTCGTAGACGGTGCGCAGCCGTTCCTGCGCGAGGCGCGCGCCGAGCCGGCGCTTCAGCCGCAATGCCGCATCCGCGCGCTCGGCAGAGAAACGCGCTGCCGGTTCGATCGCCAAACCATCGAACGTTAGCTGCGCTTTCCCTTTGCCGGCGATCTCCGCGAACGGCCGCAACGCGTGCCCGAGATGTTTCTCGGTCAGCGACTCCAGATCGTGATCGCCGATCCCCGCATCGAGCGCGTACGAAATCAGCATCGCATCATCGATGGGCGCGAGCGCGATGCCATTGCGCGCGAGCACGGAGACGGCCGCCTTGATGTCGTGACCAACCTTCACGATCGAATCGTCTTCGAGCAGCGCCTTCAGCGCACGCAGCGCCTCCTCGCGTGGGACTTGTCCGGCGACCAACGCGCGCGCGGGCGCGTCTGAGAAGAGATCGCCGCTGCCCTCACCCGCCGTGACATGCGCGAGCGGCGCGTAGGCCGCATCGTTCGGCCCGAGCGCGAGCGCGACGCCCACAATCGACGCGCGCATCGGATCGCGCTGATCGGTCTCGACGCGCACGGCGACAACGCCGGCGTCCTTCGCGCGCGCGATCCACAGATCGAGGTCGGCGCGCGTGGCGATTGTTTTGTACGCATCAGGCGTGAACGGGTGGTCTTCATCTGGCGCCGCGCCGCTCGCGGCGGCGACCGCCGCTGGAATCGACGCGCCGCCTTGCTCCTTCGCCGCTTGTTCGCGAACGCGCCGCGCGAGCGTGCGAAACTCCATCGTGTCGAGGAACTGCAACAAAGTCGCGAGGTCCGGCTCCCGGACCTCGAAGCTCTTCCACGCTTCCTCGACCGGCACGTCATCTTTCAGCGTCACAAGCTGCTTGGAGATGCGAATCTGCTCGGCGAAATTGATGAGCGTGTCGCGGCGCTTCGGCTGCTTGATCTCGCTCGCGCGCGCCAGCGTCGTTTCAAGATCACCGAACATATTGATGAGTTCGGCCGCCGTCTTCGGCCCAATACCCGGCGCGCCCGGCACGTTATCGACGCTGTCGCCCATCAGGGCCTGCACGTCGATCACCTTCTCCGGCGGCACGCCGAACTTTTCCATTACCGCATCTGTGCCAAGCGGCTTTTGCTTCATCGGATCGTAAAGCTCGATCACGCCATCTTGGATGAGCTGCATCAGATCTTTGTCGGACGAGATGATCTTGACCGTCGCGCCCTCGCCCGCCGCTTGGCGCGCGTAAGTCGCGATCAAGTCATCCGCCTCGTAACCACCCATCTCGATGCACGCGACGCCGAACGCACGCACCGCATCGCGGATCAGCGGAAATTGCGGCGCCAGATCTTCCGGCGCCGGCGGGCGTTGCGCTTTGTATTGCGGATACAGCTCGTTGCGGAACGTGATCTCGCTCTTGTCGAAAATCGCGGCGAGGTGCGTCGGCGCCTCGGCCGCCTTCATCTCCTCCAGAAACTTGTAGAGCATATTGCAAAAGCCGCTGACCGCGCCGACGGGCAAACCGTCTGACGGCCGCGTCAGCGGCGGCAATGCGTGATAGGCACGAAAAATGTAGCCCGACGCATCGATGAGAAAGAGGCGCGGTTTCTGGGTCTTCTGATCCGTCATGCGCGCAACATAAGGCGCGCCGTTCCGCGCCGCTACGCTTTTGGTTTGAACAGCTCGTTGTAATTGAATGGCGCTCCCGCGTGCTGCGCCAGTACCTCGCTATCGCCTTCCGCCAGGAATGCGTCCGTCGCGGCGCGCACAGTGGCCCACGCCGCCGCCGCAACGCCGGTCGCCGCGCTGAGCCGGCGCGCGCCGAGCGCTTGGAGCTTCGCCGCCGGCGGCACGCCGGGGCGCGCCATGATGTTCACAGGGATTCCGACACCTTTGACGATCGCAGCGATCTCTTTCTCGTCCGTCACGCCCGGCACGAACAGCCCACTCGCGCCCGCTTCCTTCGCGATGAGCCCACGCCGGATCGACTCGGCGGCCATCTCTTCCGGTGGAACGAGGCGCTTCAGATACACGTCCGTCCGCGCGTTAATGTAGAGATCGACGCCGGCGCGTTGTGCTCCTTCGCGTGCGGCAGCGACCTTGCGCGCATGCAGCTCCGGCGCATCGCGCCCGTCTTCGAGATTGATCCCGACCGCGCCGGCTTTGCAGAGCGCTTCCACGTTGCGGCCCACTTCCGCAGGATCGTCGCTATAGCCGCCCTCTGCATCGGCCGTGATCGGAATGTGCACAACGCGCGCGATCTGCTCGATCGTGCGCACCAGCAGTGCAATCGGCAGATCGTGCCCGTCCGCGTAGCCGTGGCTCCATGCGACTGCGGCGCTCGATGTCGCGATCGCTTTGGCGCCGACACTTTCGATGATGCGCGCGGAGCCTGCATCCCACGCATTGGGCAGCAGCAGAATCTCCGGGCCCTTGTGGAGCGCGTGGAACGCTGCGGCGTGTTGCGAAGCGGGCATGGCGGCCTCTCTTTTTCAATTCGTTCTATATAGGCCGGGAACGCAATTTGCGCTCGCCGAATCCGGTCACGATCTTGCGCGCACGCGAGGCAAAATGAGTCAGCTGATTGTCAACATCGATGCGCCAGACCAAGGCGAGGCCGAGCGCTTCTATGCGGCGGCGTTTGGGTTCGAACCCGTACGGCGCCTGTTCGGCGGGCGCATCGCCGAGATGCGCTACGCCGGCGTGTTGTTCCACATCCTCGGCAAGCCGGATGGCGCCGCCTTCGCGAACGGACCGGCGCGCGCATATGGGCGCCACTGGACGCCGCTGCATCTCGATCTGGTGGTCCATGATGTGGACGCGGCCGTCACCCGTGCTGTCGCGGCGGGCGCGGCGCTAGAGCGGCCGGCGGCGAGCTACGATTGGGGGCGCATTGCGGGCGTGGCCGATCCGTTCGGCCACGGCTGGTGTCTAATTGCGCTGACGGCGGCTGGATACGACGCCGTAGCGGGTTAGTGGCCGTGCTTGGCGGCGGCCGGATCGAGCGT
>CAZXNY010000066.1:0-10768 GCA_964642205.1 uncultured Caulobacteraceae bacterium | reverse complement strand
CCGCGATCACGAGGCCCTTGGCGGCGATCTCATCGTGCAGCGCGCGGTTCTGGGGCGGATAAGGCTTGTCCAAGCCGCCGGCGAGTACGGCGATTGTGCCGGTCTTCAAGCTGGCGCGGTGTGCAGCGCCATCGATCCCGCGCGCCAGGCCAGACACGATGACGAAACCCGCTTCGCCAAGATCTTGAGCAAAGCGCTCGGCCAACAAAAGGCCCGCTGCCGACGCTTCGCGCGCGCCCACAATCGCGACCGTTGGGCGGTGCGTGAGCCGGAGGTCGCCGCGCGCCGCGATTGTTGGCGGCGGTGCATCGAGCGCGGCGAGCAGCGGCGGATAATCCGGTTCGCACGAACACAAGAGCTCGGCGCCTATTTCCGCGAGCGCGTCGAGCTCGTCTTCGATGCGCGCGGCATCTGGCGGCGCGACGTCGCGGTTGAGCGTTGGCAGCCGTTCAAGCGCAGCGGCGGCGCTGCCGAAACGCGCGATCAAGCGATGAAAGCTGAGCGGGCCGATCCGTTGCGTGCGCGCAAGCCGCGCCCACGCGACGCGTTCGGAGCGCGCCAGCGGCCGGCTCACGCAGCGCTCACGGCGGTGTTTGCGCGGGCTCGTCCGCCACGGGCGCCGCGTCGGGGGGCGGCGTCTTGCCTGCGCCGATCTTCGGTTCGGTGCCGGCGAGCAGTCTTTGGATGTTTTGCGCGTGCCGGATGAAGATCAGCACGGCGAGGAAGCCGCAGAAGATCACCGCGGCGAGATCGTCGCCACCGATGAACGCCGCAAGAGGCGCGGCGGCGGCGGCGGTGAGAGCAGCCAGCGACGAGAAGCGGAAGATCGCCGCCATCGCGAGCCAAATAGCGCCAGCAAGCAAGCCAAGCGGCCAAAAGCCGGCAAATAGCACGCCAAAGAACGTCGCAACGCCCTTGCCGCCTTTGAAACCGAGCCACACCGGGAAGCAGTGACCAAGGAACGCGGCGGCGCCCGCGATGAGCCCGTACTCAAAGCCGAACACGGCGCGCGCGATCAGAAGCGCCGCCGCGGCCTTGCCCGCGTCCAACAACAACGTGCCGAGCGCGATGTCACGCCGGCCGGTGCGCAGTACGTTGGTTGCGCCGATGTTGCCGGAACCGACGTTGCGGATGTCGCCGAGCCCGGCCCATCGCGTCAGCAGCAGCCCGAAAGGGATCGACCCCAACAGATACCCGCCGGCGGCGGAAACGATCACAGCAAGCACGTCCATCCTTTCCCGCTTAGCAGGCGGAGAGCCGCTTGAGGAGCCGCGTCAGAATTTTCGCGCGCTCGGTCGAAATCGGGCGGGTTCGCGCGTCTATGCTCCGTAACGCCCGCAAGGAGCCTCTCGATGACCGACTACATGATCCTGATCCATAGCAGCGACGCGGCATGGGCCGCGCTTTCGCCGGCAGAGCTGCAGCGCGAGATGGGCGCATACTTCGCCTACACGCAGGCGCTGCGCGACGCGGGCGTCTACGTGCGCGGAGACCAGTTGACGCCAGCAACGACGGCCAAGTCCGTGCGTGTGCGCGATGGCAAGACGGGCGTGGTCGACGGGCCCTACGCCGACACCAAGGAGCAGCTTGGCGGCTACTATCTGATAACAGTCGCGAGCGAAGCCGAAGCGGTCGGCTGGGGCGCAAAGTGCCCGGGCGCCAAGTACGGCACGGTGGAGGTTCGCGCGTGCGTCGCTAATAGTTGATGGATGCATGACGCCGCCGAACGGATTGCGCGGGAAAGCTACGGCCGCCTCGTCGCGATCCTGGCGGCGCCCACGCGCGATGTCGCGGCTGCGGAAGACGCGCTCGCCGATGCGTTCGCGGCCGCGCTGAAGGCGTGGCCCGCGCAAGGCGCGCCGGACAACCCCGAAGCGTGGCTGATAGCGGCGGCCAAGCGCAAACTGATCGACGCAGCACGCCGTGCCGCTGTCGCCAATGCTGCCACGCCACATCTGATGCGCGCGATCGAAGAGGCCGAAAGCGTGGCCGAACCGTTCCCCGATAGACGCCTCGCGCTGATGTTCGCGTGCGCGCATCCGGATGTGGATGTAAGCGCGCACACGCCGCTGATGCTGCAGGCCGTGCTCGGTTTAAGCGCAGAGCGGATCGCCGCCGCCTATCTCGTCACGCCGCCAGCGATGAGCCAGCGCCTTGTGCGCGCCAAACGCGCGATCAAGGAGTCGGGCGCGGCGTTTGAGTTGCCGCCTCCAGAGACGTGGCACGAGCGCGCGGGCGCGGTCCGGGCCGCGATCTACGCCGCTTTCAATGAGGGTTGGGAAGACTCCTCAGACGAGGGGACCGAACGCCGTTCTCTGACTGGTGAGGCGATCTGGCTCGCGCGTGTATTGAGCGCACAAACGCCGGATGATGCTGAAACGCTCGGGCTGTTGTCACTGATGCTGCATGTTGAAGCGCGCCGACCCGCGCGACGCGACGCACATAACCGCTATGCACCGCTGGCAGAGCAGGACGTGCGCCGCTGGGACGAGGCGTTGATCAAGGATGCGGAGGCCTGCCTGTCGCGCGCCTCGAAACTGCGGCGGCCCGGACGCTATCAGCTCGAAGCCGCGATCCAGTCCGTGCACGCGGCGCGCCGTGCGAGCGGGCTCACCGATTGGCCATCGATCGCGATGCTCTACGAGGCGCTCGCGGCGCTCACCGGATCGGAAGTCGCCCGCCTCAACCACGCCGCCGCGCTCGAATACGTCACGGGACCAGAGGCAGCGCTCGCGGCCCTGGAAGCGTTGGAGCGGCCGCTCGCCGACTATCAGCCATTCTGGGCGCTGCGCGCGCATCTCTCGGCGCGGCTTGGACGTCGTGAAGCTGCGCTCGCCGCCTACGCGGAAGCCATCGTGCGCGCCCGCGATCCGGCTGTCCGCGCGTTCCTTGAGGCGCGCCGGAACGCGCTTTGAGCCGCTTGCGCTCGGCCCCCTTGTCGCTAGGCTATACCCAAAGTTCGAAAAACGACGGGAGGACAATGATGGCCGAGAACCTGGAAGCGTTCCGCGAGGAAATCCGCGGCTGGCTTGAGGCCAACTTCCCAAAATCGCTCGCCAAGTCCGATGAGTGGCAACAGGGCTTCATGGTCGGCAAGCCGCTGACGGGCGACGCCGCCAAGTGGCGCGACGCGATGGGCAAGTCCGGCTACGGCGCGCCGATGTGGCCCAAGCAGTACGGCGCGGCCGGTCTCTCGCCCGCGCAAGCGCGGATCCTCTGGCAGGAAATGGCCAAAATCGGCGCACGCAATCCGATCATCGGCATGGGCACGTCGATGTTCGGTCCGACGCTGCTTGAGTACGGCTCTGAAGAGCAAAAGCAGAAACACATCCCGCCCATCGTGCGCGGCGAAACCCGCTGGTGCCAGGGCTATTCCGAGCCGGGCGCCGGCAGCGATCTCGCGAGCCTGCAAACCAAGTGCGAGGACAAAGGCGATCACTATCTGATCAACGGCCAGAAGATTTGGACCTCCGGCGCGCAATACGCCGATTGGTGCTTCTGCCTCGTGCGCACCGATACGACGAAGAAGCACGAAGGCATCTCGTTCGTGCTGATCGATATGCGGACACCTGGCGTTGAGACGCGCCCAATCAAGCTGATCGCGGGCTCGTCGCCGTTCTGCGAGACGTTCTTCACCGACGTGAAGATCCCCAAGGAAAACCTCGTCGGCCCGCTCAATGGCGGCTGGACGATCGGTAAGCGCCTTCTGCAACACGAACGTTCGGGGCAGGGCGGCCAAGCCGGCGGCGGCGGGCGCATGCCGGGCGACAATCGTTCGCTCGATGTCATCGCGAAGACCTATGTCGGCGCCGACAAGTCCGGGAAGATCACCGACAGCGATCTGCGCACGCGCATTGCCGCCAACCAGATTGACGCGAAGGCGATGGCGCTCACGGTGCAGCGCGTGTCGGCGGAAGCGCGGGGCGCCAACAATCCGAGCGCAGCGACATCCGTAATGAAGAACGCGACCATGAAGATCGCGCAGGACCGGGCCGAGCTTGGCCTTGAAATCATGGGCAATCGCGCGCTCGGCTGGGAAGGCGCGGGCTTCGACGACGCTGAAATCCAGTGGACGCGCGCCTGGCTCTCCGGAAAGGCCGGCTCGATCTACGGCGGCTCGAACGAGGTTCAGAGCAACATCATCGCCAAGCGCATCCTTGGTCTGCCGGACCATCTTGGGCAGGCGAACCACTAGCGAATACGTGATCCTGCGGCGCTTCCCGGCGCCGCAGGGCGATCCCTTGCAGATACACGAAACCGGGCTATACCCGGTTTTCGAATAAGCGCGCCCCAGCCCTGAGGCCCGGCGGCGCCAGCGAGGGAGCCCCCGATGGCCGAAGATTTGGAAGCCTTCCGCGCCGAAGCGCGTGCGTGGATCGAGGCGAATTTTCCGAAGTCGCTGAAGAACAACGAAGCTGCGGCGATGGCCGCGATGATGGGCGAAAAGCTCTCGGGCGACGCCGAAAAGTGGCGCGTCGCGATGGGTGAGAAGGGCTGGGGCACGCCCACTTGGCCAAAAGAATATGGCGGCGGCGGGCTCTCGTCCGCGCAAGCGCGCGTGCTGCAGCAGGAACTTGGCCGCGCCGGCGCCCGCAGCCCGATCGGCGGCATGGGCGTGATGATGTTCGGCCCGACGCTGATCGAGTACGGCAACGAAGAGCAAAAGCGCAAACACCTGCCCGGCATCATCAAGGGCGAAGAGCGCTGGTGCCAAGGCTACTCAGAGCCGGGCGCGGGCTCGGACCTCGCTTCGCTGCAAACCAAGTGCGAAGACAAGGGCGATCACTGGCTCGTCAACGGCTCGAAGATTTGGACCTCCGGCGCGCAATACGCGACGTGGTGCTTTTGCCTGGTGCGCACCGACAATACGAAGAAGCACGAAGGCATCTCTTTCCTGCTGATCGACATGAAGACGCCGGGCATCGAAGTGCGCCCGATCAAGCTGATCAGCGGCAACTCGCCGTTCTGCGAAACCTTCTTCACCGATGTGAAGGTGCCGAAGGAAATCCTGATGGGCCCGCTCAACGGCGGCTGGACCATCGGCAAGCGCCTTCTCCAGTTCGAGCGCCAGGGCCTTTCCGGCGGCGGCGGTGGCGGCGGCGCGATGTCGCAAAAGCCGATCGAAAAGCTCGCGGCTGAGTATGTCGGCGTCGATGGCGCCGGCAAGCTCGAAGACACCGATCTGCGCGCGCGTCTCGCCACGCACACGATGGAGCAGAAGGCGATGATGCTCACGCTTGGGCGCGTCGCCGCCGAAGCGCGCGGCAACAACAGCCCATCGACCGTGACGTCGATCCTGAAGAACGCAGGCTCCAAGATCGCGCAAGAGCGCCATGAACTCTCGCTCGAGATCATGGGCAATCGCGCGTTCGGCTGGGAAGGCGAGGGCTTCAACAAGGAAGAGATCGAAAGCGTCCGCGCTTGGCTCTCCGGCAAGGCCTTCACGATCTACGGCGGCTCGCAGGAAATTCAGAACAACATCATCTCCAAGCGCATCCTCGGCCTGCCGGACAATCTCCAGCACGCCAGCTAGGCGCATCGCTTAGATTGAAAAACGAACCGCCGGCCCCACAAGGCCGGCGGTTTTGTTTTGCGCGCTATTCGGCGGCCGCGATGGGCGCGGCGTTGAGACGGCGAAGGTTTTCTTCGTGCGTCTCCTTGGTGATGCGGAAGAAGAAGATGCACCCGATCGCCGTGCCATAGAGCACGGCGACGACCGGCAGATAGATCAGCGCGAGGTTGGTGAGGATGTCGGGATCGACCTCGCCGCGCCGCGCGCCCGTCGGGAACGAAACGATGGTGAGGATCGTGCCCGCCGCGAACACGCCGACGCCCGAGACAGCCTTCTTGAAGAAATTGTCGGCTGAGAAGAGCAAGCCTTCCGAGCGGCGCCCGGTCTTCACAGCAGCGTCTTCCACCACATCCGCCATCATCGACACCAGCATCACGCCCGTCGCCGCCGCGAACGCGCCGTTGATGAAGGTCTCCGCCGCGACGAAGATATAAAGTTCGGCGGTGTGGTTTGCGGGCGCGATGCCGAGCAAGCGGAAGAGAATGGGCGTGACGCCGATCGCGAGCGCCAGCGAATAGAGCCAAATCGCCGCGCGTTTCTTGCCGAGCCAACGCCCAAAGAAGGGCGCGCTGATGACGCCGGTGACAGCAGCCGCCACGCCGATGGTCGCAAGGCCCGCGATCTGCGCTTGCGTGAACTCGAAGAAGTAGAGGCCCCAATAGATATCGAGCCCATTCTTCACGCCCGAGGCGACCGCTGTGAACACGCCCGAGAGAACGGCGACGATGTAAGAGCGGTTCGAAATCGTCGCCAGCACTTCGCCGATCATGGCGCTGATTGTCACCCGCCGCGCTGGCGCCTGGTGCAAATAGGGAATCTGCCGGTGCGTGCCGAGCGTGCAGATCATGATGGCGCTGAAGATGATGACCGCGCCGACGATCGAGTAATCGAGATAGCCCTCGCGTGAGAGCACGCCGCCCGTCCCGTCGGGGTTTTCGGCCATGAAATACTGATAGGCCGCGACCGTCATGCCGAGGCCGCCGATGGCCGCGAAGAACATACGGATCGTGTAGAGGTCGGTGCGCTTGTCGTAATCGCCGACGAGTTCGGGGAGGAGCGCGCTCGCCGGCAGCTCGAAGAACGTATCGAAGAAGCGAATGCCGATGAGCACGACGAAGAGGTAAAGCGCGATCTCCCCGGGCGACCACGCCGCTGGCGGGTTCCAGAGCAGAAAGAAGAGGACCGCGACCGGCAGCGCGGCCGCATACATGAACGGGTGGCGCCGGCCCCACGGGGAGCGGAAATTGTCCGAGAGCTGGCCAATGGTCGGATCGATCACGGCGTCGAAGAACAACGTGATCATGATGATCGTCGCCACAACGCTCGCTTCGAGGCCGATCACCTGATTGTAGAAGATCAGCAGAAACGTGGAGATGGCGCGCATCTTCACGGCGTTGGCGATGGCGCCGACCGAGTAGACCAGTTTAGTGCCCATCCCAACGGGTGGGCGTTCGCCGCTCGCGCTGGCCGTGGTCATGAGTGTCACTCCGCTGGGGTGGCCGCCGCTTTCAGCTTACGCAACGTTTCCTCATGCGTGGCGCGATCGATCTTGAAGAGGAACATGCACAAGATCGCCATGAAGAAGAGCGTCGCGGCCGTCGGCAGATAGATCAGCGCCAGATTGGTGAGGATCGTTTGATCCACCTGGCCGCGCTCGGCGCCCTCGGGAAAGCCGACTGCCGCGAGCAGCATGCTCGACACGAACACGCCGACGCCGGAAACGGCTTTCTTAAAGAGATTGTCCGCCGAGAGGAGCAAGCCTTCCGAGCGGCGTCCGGTGCGAAGCTCTGCTTCTTCCACGACATCCGCGATCATCGCTGAGATCATGATGAGCGTCGCGGTTGAGAACGCCGTCGAGATCAAAATCTCGGCCATGAAGAACCAGAACAATTCCTGCGTGCCGTTCGCGGGCAAAATCTCCATGAGCCGGAACAGAAGCGGCGTCACGCCGACGCCGAGTGCGATGGTGAATGAGCTGATCGCGCCAAATTTCTTGCCGAACCACTTGACCCACACGGGCGCGATCGCCGTGCCCATAACCGCCGCGCCAACGCCGACAATCGTGATCGTGGCGATCTGCGCTTGCGTGAATTCGAAGAAGTAGATCAGCCAATAGAGATCGAGGCCCTGCTTGGCGCCGCCCGCGACGGAGATGAACACGCCCGTCAGCACGACGGCGAGGAACGACCGGCTCTTCATTGTGAGGCCGGCTTCCTTGAGCATGTCTTTGAGGCCCGGCGTCTTCGCCGGCGGGCGTGCGAGATAGGGAATCTGCCGGTGTGTGCCGACGGTGCTGATGATGATCGCCGCGAAGATCAGGATCGCGCCTGTGATCGAGTAAGGCAAATAGCCCGCGCGATCCAAGACGCCCCCCGTGCCGTCCGCGTTCTCCTTCAAGAACACTTGATAAGCGAGCACGGTCATCCCGAGCCCGCCGACGACGTTGAACAGCATGCGCAGTGAATAGAGTTGCGTACGCTTGTCGTAATCCGACACAAGCTCGGGCGCGAGCGCGAGCGCCGGTAGTTCGTAGAACGTGTCGAAGAGGCGGATCAGCAGTAGGCAGCCGAGCAGGTAGACGGCCATCATTTGCTCGCTGAGCGCGGGCGGGTTCCAGATCATGAAGAACAGCAGCGCGACCGGAACGGCGGAAGCATACATGAACGGATGGCGCCGACCCCACGGCGATTTGAAATTGTCCGACACTTGCCCAACTGTCGGATCGCAGACCGCGTCCCAGAACAGCGTGAGCATGATCACGAGCCCCACCGTCGCCGGCGGCAGGCCCATCACCTGATTGTAGAAGATCAGCAGGAACGTGGAGAGGCCACGCTGCTTGACGGAACTCGCGACTGCGCCGCTCGCGTACAGAAGCTTTGTCGGCAGGCCGATGCGCGGACGCGCGGTTTCTTGGGTGGTCATGCGTCCTATTCCGCAGGCGTTGCGAGCGCGCGCAACTTCCGGAGGTTGTCGTCGTGAGCGGTCTTGTCGATCGAGTAGAGCGAGAGCGTGATCATTGCGCTCACGAAGAGGCCGATGCTCATCGGTACGTAGAGCAGCGCCATGTTGTGCAGAATGTCTGGATCAACCGCGCCGGGCCGTGCTTGGCGCGGAAACGCGATCATGGTCAGGATAAAGCCCGACATCAGCACGCCCACGCCGGAAACGAGTTTCTTGAAGAAATTGTCGGCAGAGAACAGCAGTCCTTCGGAACGCCGCCCGGTCTTCACCTCGTTGTCCTCCACGACATCGGCGATCATCGACGTCACGATGATCGACGTCATGATCCCGCACGAAGCGAACACGAACTGCTCCGTGAGCACGATCCAGAAGATGGCGGGGTGGCCGTTCTCCGGCAGCACGTCGAGCAAGCGCAGCACCACCGGCGTGTTGTTAGCGATCACCGCGACGATGAACATTGCGAGCGCGGCCTGCTTCTTGCCGAACCGCGCCGAGAGTGGCGTGCAGAGCGACACGCCCACCAGGCTCGAAAGCACGCTTGCGATCGTGAGCAGGGTCAGCTGGTTCTGGTCGAACTCCCAGAAGTAGAGCGCAAAGTAGATGGAGAGACCGCCCATCAGGCCGAGCGCGACGGCGGCCAGCATGCCCGTAATAGTGAGCACGACGAAGTTGCGGTTCTTCACGGTGGTGAAGATTTCCTTCGCCATCCCGATGAACGTGATCTTGCGGGCCGGGGCGTTGCGCAAGGTTGGGATCAGGTGATGCGTCGCCAGCGATGAGATCATGATCACGCTGAAAATGATCGCAGCGCCGGTAACGCCGAACGCGAAATAGCCGTCGCGCGCCAAAATGCCGCCCGTGCCGTCCGGGTTCTGCTTCATGAAGACCTGGTACGCGAGCAGCGCGATCACGATCCCGCTCATCAGCCCGAAGAACCAGCGGATCGCGATCAGCCCCGTGCGGTCGTTATAGTCCGGCGCGAGCTCCGGCATCATCGCGGCTGAGGGAAGTTCGTAGAAGCTGTCGAACAAACGGATCGTCAGCAGCGCGGCGAGCATGAATGCGAAGAGGTAGGCTTCCGGCATGCCTGCTGGCGGATTCCACAGCAGGAAAAAGCCAAGCGCATAGGGAATGGCCGCCGTGTACATGAACGGGTGGCGCCGCCCCCAGCGCGAGCGGAAATTATCCGAGGCTTGCCCGACGCTCGGATCGAAGAACGCGTCGAATACGAGCGCGATGGTGATCGCGAGCGCGACCGTCGCTGGCGGCAGGCCCATCACCTGATTGTAGAAGATCATCAGGAAGCCGCTGAGCGCGCGGTTCTTCACGCCGCTCGCTGCGGCGCCGACGCCGTAAAGCAGCTTGGTCCCGAACGGGAGGCGCCGATGCGGCGTCTGATCTTCGCTCATCGCCGCTACTCGACGATGGAGGAGTAAATGATGCTCTTGAGCTGGCCGCGGAAGTTGAACGTCCCGGACGGCATCAGCTGCGTCATGAAGACGACGCTGAGGTCTTCCGCCGGATCGACCCAGAAGATCGTCGATGCTGCGCCGCCCCAATAATAGTCGCCCGCCCCAAGCGAGCCGGTCGTGACTTGGTCCATCGTCGAGGCAAAGCCGAGGCCGAACCCGACGCCTTCGTTGGCGGTTTCTGAGAAGCCGCCGATCGCCATCTGCGTCAGGTCCTTGCCGTCCTTCAGATGGTTCATGTGCATCATCTCGATCGTACGCGGGCCGAGGATGCGTTCGCCGTCGAGTTCGCCGCCGCGCCGTAGCATTTCGGCAAAGCGCAGATAGTCGTGGATCGTGCCGGTGAGCCCGCCGCCGCCGGAGAAGAACGTCGGCTCCTTGAGGTAGTCGCTCGACTCCGGATCATCGATCAGCTGGAGTTTCTTGTCCGGTCCGCGCCGGTAGTTCGCGGCAAAGCGTCCGACCTTGTCAGCCGCGACCGTGAACGAGGTGTCCTTCATCTTGAGCGGATCGAAGATGCGCTCTTGAAGGTACTTGTCGAAGCGCTTGCCGGAGATGCGCTCGACGAGCGCGCCGCACACGTCCGTCGAGAGCGAATACATCCAGCGCTCGCCCGGCTCATAGAACAGCGGCACGCGCGCGAGCTTGGCCATAAACTGCTCGAGTGTCTCATCGCGCCCGCGGCGCACTTTCTCTCGCGCATAGGCGGCGTCGACCGGGTGTTTGGAATCCGGCGCGCCGAGCGCGGCGAGGGCGTTCCCGTAAG
>CAZXNY010000065.1:0-10859 GCA_964642205.1 uncultured Caulobacteraceae bacterium | reverse complement strand
TGAATCGATCGCGCGCCGCAAGGTGCAAGCCGAGCAGCGCATTGCGCAAGCCGAAGCCAGCGCCGCCGCCGACGTGCGCGCCGCCGCCGCTGACGCCGCCATCGCCGCCGCCGAGAAAATGCTCCGCGCGCAGGTCACGCCCGCCGCGCAAGGCAAGCTCGTCGAAGCCGGCGTCGCCGACCTCAAAACGAAGTTCCGCTAGAGCTTCACGCAACACGAAATCAAAGGGCGCGCGCCTCGCGGCGCGCGCCCTTTTCGTTGGTTACTCCGCCGCCTTCTTCACGCCCGCTTCCGCATCGGCGCGCCAGCGCAGCTTCGGTTGGCGGGCGGCGCGCGTTTCATCGAGCCGCCGCGCGGGCGCGAACTTGGGTGCTGCTTTGAAGAACGCGGTGTCCCCGCTGCGCGCACGCTCCGCAAGCGCGATCATCGCGTCGCAGAAGCGGTCGATCTCGCGCTTCGATTCCGTTTCCGTCGGCTCGATCAGCATCGCGCCGTGAACGACGAGCGGGAAATACGTCGTCATCGGGTGGAAGCCTTCGTCGATCAGTGCTTTGGCGATATCGATCGTTTCCACGCCATGCGCCTTGATCGACGTATCGTCCAAGAGCGCCTCATGCATGCACGGGCCATCGCCGAACGGCGCGGAGAAATGCGGCTTTAGGCGCGCGCGAATGTAGTTCGCGTTCAGCACCGCATCTTCCGCGACTTGCCGCAGGCCATCGCTGCCGTGCGAGAGCATGTACGTCAACGCGCGCGTGAACATGCCCATCTGGCCGTGGAAGGCGCAGAGCCGCCCCACTGCACCGGGACGGCGATGCTCCTCCATCGCGCGCCCGTCGCCCTTCTTCACGATCAGGGGCGGCGGCGCGTACGCCGCCAGCGCTTCGGAAAGCACCGTCGGCCCCGCGCCCGGCCCGCCGCCGCCATGCGGCGTCGAGAACGTTTTGTGCAGATTGATGTGCATCGCATCGACGCCGAGATCGCCCGGCCGCACACGCCCGACGATCGCGTTGAAGTTCGCGCCGTCGCAATAGAAGTACCCGCCCGCGCCATGCACGAGGTCGGCGATCTTCTTCACGTCGCCTTCAAAGAGCCCAAGCGTGTTCGGGTTCGTGAGCATCACCGCCGCAACATCCGGCCCGAGCTTCGCTTCGAGCGCCGCGAGATCGACGCGCCCTTGCGCGTTGCCCGGCACTTCATCGACGGTGAAACCGCATTGCACCGCCGTCGCTGGATTGGTGCCGTGCGCGCTTTCCGGCACCAGCACGCGCGTGCGCGTTGCGCCCTCGCCGCGCGCTTCGAGCGCGGCCTTGATTGCGAGCATGCCGCAGAACTCGCCATGCGCGCCGGCTTTCGGCGAAAGCGCGACAGCGGGAAGTCCCGTCAGCTCCAACAGCCAGTGCGCGAGATCGTCCATCAGCTCGAGCGCGCCTTGCGTCATGCTTTCGGGCTGCAACGGATGGAGATCCGCAAAGCCTTCAAAGCGCGCCGCGCGCTCGTTGAGGCGCGGATTGTGCTTCATCGTGCACGAGCCGAGCGGAAACAGCCCAAGATCGATTGCGTAATTGCGCTGCGACAGCCGCGTATAGTGGCGCACGACCTCAGGCTCAGACAGCCCCGGCAACACGGCCGCGCTCTTGCGCCGCAAACCGCCGAGGCGATCCTTGCCGCCCTTTGGTTCGGGAAGATCGACGCCCGTGTGCCTTGCGCCTTCGATCTCAAAAATCAGCGCCTCGGCCTGCAGCAGCCCGCGCGAACCTGTGGTGGTTTGATCGGTCATGAGAGCGCTCCCTTCAGCGCCGAAGCAAATCTCGCGATGTCTTCGTCCGTGTTCGTCTCGGTGGCGGCGACGATCAGCACGTCGTCCATCCCTTCGCGGAGCCGCGAGAACGCGACGCCCGCGACGATGTTCTGCCCGGCGAGTTTGTCGACCACGCCTTGTGCCGCCTTCGGCAGCCGCACCGCGAATTCGTTGAAGAAGCGCGGCGTCAACAGCTCCACGCCCTTCACACCCGCCAGCGCCTCGGCCAGCGCGCACGCCGTTTCGTGGTTCAACTCCGCGAGCTGCATCAGCCCCTTTTGCCCAAGCAGCGTCATGTGGATCGTGAACGCGAGCGTGCAGAGCCCGGCGTTGGTGCAAATGTTGCTCGTCGCTTTCTCGCGGCGGATGTGTTGCTCGCGCGTCGAGAGCGTCAGCACGAAGCCACGCTTGCCGTCCGCATCCACCGTCTCGCCCGCCACGCGCCCCGGCATGGAGCGCACCAGCTTCTCGCGCGTCGCGAACAAACCTACATACGGCCCGCCGAAGTTCAGCGAATTGCCGATCGATTGCCCCTCGCCCGCGACGATGTCGGCGCCCATCGCGCCCGGCGGCTCGACCATGCCGAACGACACGGCCTCTGTGAACGTCGCCACCAGCAGCGCGCCCTTGGCGTGCGCCGCGTCCGAGATCGGCGTCAGGTCCGTCACCGTCCCAAACACGTTCGGCGATTGCACGAGCACGCCCGCGACGGTGTCATCGAGGTGCTTCATCACTTCGGCTTCGCCATCGACGGCGGGCGCCAGCGCGACGATCTCCACGCCCTGCGCTTCGCACAACGTGCGCGTTGCTTCGATGTAGTGCGGGTGCACGCCGCCGGAGACGATCACGCGTTTCCGCTTGGTCGCGCGCGCCGCCATCAGCGCCGCCTCCGCGCACGCGGTCGAGCCGTCGTACATCGAGGCGTTGGCGATCTCGCAGCCGAGCAGTTCGGCGACTTGCGTTTGAAATTCGTAGAGCGCCTGCAGCGTGCCCTGCGCGATCTCGGGCTGATAAGGCGTGTAGGACGTCAAAAACTCGCCTCGCTGAATCAGATGATCCACGCTCGCTGGCACGTGATGGCGATACGCGCCCGCGCCAAGGAAAAACGCCGTGCGCCCCGCGGGCGTGTTCTTCTCCGCCAGCGCGCGCATGCGGCGCTCGACGGCGAGTTCGCCCTGCGCCTTCGGCAGATCGACGAGGCCCTTGAGGCGCGCCGCCTGCGGCACATCCACATAAAGATCATCGACCGATTTGACGCCGATCGTCGCGAGCATCCGCGTGCGATCGTCCTCGGTCAGCGGCAGATAGCGCATCAGAGCCCTTCCACGAATGTCTTGTAGGCGCCCGCATCCATGAGCGCGTCCATCTCGCCTGCGTTGCTCGGCTTGATCTTCACGAACCAGCCGCCCGCTTCCGCGCCCGCGTTCACCGTTTCCGGCGCACTGCCGAGCGCATCGTTCACCGCGACGATCTCGCCGCTGATCGGCGCGTAGACGTCAGACGCGGCCTTCGCGCTTTCGACGACGGCCATGTCCTTGCCTTTGACGACCTTGGCGCCAATCGCGGGTAGCTCGACGTAAACGACGTCGCCCAATTGCTCGGCCGCGTAAGCGGAGATGCCGACGACGGCGACATCGCCCTCCATCCGCACCCATTCATGTTCTTCGGTATATTTCATGGCTTCCTCGCGTAGCGATGCGGGACAAAGGGAAGAGAAACGATTTCCGCTGGCCGCGCTTGGCCGCGCACAATGAGATCGACGCGCGTGCCGACCTTCGAAAATTCGGGCGTCACATAGCCCATCGAGATCGGCGCATTGAGCGTCGGGGAAAATCCGCCGCTGCAAACGACGCCGATCTTCACGCCGTTCGCCTGTATCTCCACACCTTCGCGCGCAGGCGCACGCTCCAGCGGCTTGATCCCTACGCGCTTGCGCGCCGGCTTTTCCTTCAGCTCACGCAAGATGCGCTGCGCGCCCGGAAAGTTCGCCGCTTCACGGCGCGATTTCTGGATCGACCACGCGAGCCCCGCCTCGATCGGCGAGATCGTCTCATCCAGTTCATGCCCGTAGAGACAAAGCCCCGCCTCAAGGCGCAGCGAATCCCGCGCGCCGAGCCCAATCGGTTTCACTTCCGGCTGCGCGAGCAGAAGCTCCGCGAACGCTTTGGCCTCATCCGGATGCACCAGAACTTCGAAACCGTCTTCGCCGGTGTAGCCGGAGCGCGCGACGAGGCAGCGCGCGCCGGAGATGTTCATCCGCCGCGTCGTCATAAACGTCATCTCAGCGGTTTCTGGCGCAAGCCGCGCCATTACCTCGTGCGCCTTCGGCCCCTGCAGCGCGAGCAGCACTTGATCGTCCGCGCGCTCCAGCGTCGCGACCGAGCCCGCCGCCTTCGCGATCAACGCAAAGTCCTGCTCTTTGCAGCCGGCGTTGACGACGATGTAGAGCATCCCCGCACGTTCAGGCGCGACGGCGCGCGCGATCATCAGATCGTCGAGCACGCCGCCTTCTGCGTTCAGGATTTGCGAGTAGCGCACCTGTCCAAGCTCAAGCGCTGCGATATCGGCCGGCACGAGCGTTTCGATGATCGCCGCCACGCGCTCATGCGCGCCCGGCTCTCCCATCCCTTCGTTCAACGAAAGGAAGCACGGACCCATGTGCGAAACGTCGAACAGGCCCGCATTCGTGCGCGTCCAATTGTGTTCGGGAATGAGCCCTTCGAACTCGAGCGGCATGTCGTAGCCCGCAAAGCCGCCGAACTTCTTGGCGCGCGCACGCCACAGCGCATCGAGCAGCAACGGCTTCAGCGTTTCGGAGGCTTCTGCTTGCGCCAAACGGACTCTCTTGCGGGCTGACGGACTCGTTCGCGCACGCCGCGCTCACGAGCCGCCCCCGCTGTCCGATGGCCTGAGAGATTCACGCGGGCCTGGCCCGGCTTACTCCGTCGGCGGCGACCAACACCAACCAGTGCGTCGCGCTTTCCAGCGTGTTCATCCCCCCACGGTCCGGATCCCTGAGAGTTTCCGGGGCGGTTGCTCCTTCGGGGGCGGCCATCGGATCCGAAGACCCTGCCGCGCTCTCCCGCGGGGTTCATTTGTTTGACCGGGTCCAGGCGGCTCACGCCGGCCAGACTCGTTAACGGGGACCGTGCTGCGGCCCCCGGAACGAGTCAATGCGCCGGACCAGCCCTCCTCAGCCGTCCCAGGGGATGGCGGCGCCGCCGCGCAACACAGCATCGGCCGCGCCCGAATATTTGGCGCCGCTGTCGTCGTGCAAAACCAGCGGGGCCAGCAGCTTAAACGGCGCCCGCCCGCCTTTGATCGCCCGCACCAACACCCGCCCCGCCGCCTCCCGGGCGCGCGGCGGCACCGGCCGCACCGCCACGCTCCCCAGGCGGCCCTCCAGCGCCGTCAGCACCAGTGGCAGCGCGGGCGCTTTATGGATCAGCGTCAGCGTCCCGCCGCCCGTGAGCTTGTCGGCCAGCACCTTGATCCAGGCGTCGAGCGGCGCGTCCGCGACATGCGCCGCCGCTCGCTCTGGCGCGGGCGCGCGCCCTTCGCCGGGCGCATCGAAGGGCGGGTTGAGAAACACCCCGTCAAACCCGCCACCCACGGCGGCGCGGTCCAGAATGTCGGCGCACACGATCTCGGCCTTCGCGCCGTTCAACTCCACGTTCTCACGCGCCAGCGACGCCGCAGCCGGATCGCGCTCCACGCCCACGAACGCGCTTTCCGGATAGCGCCGCGCCGCGCACAGCAGCGCGCCCCCAACGCCGCACCCAGCCTCCAAAAGCCGCGCCCCAAACGGCACCGCCGCCGCGAGCAAAACGGTATCGACGTTCACGCGATAGCCGCGCGCCGGCTGGCGGATGCGGACCTGTCCGCCGAGCAGCAGGTCTTCCGTTACGTCATCCGCGCTCATCCCACCGGCGGGGCCGCGTCGAGTTCAGCCAGCAGCTTGAGCGCCGCTTCCGCCTCGCTCTCCGGGACCATCAGCCGCCGCGGCAGCGCGCCAATCGAGCCGTCCATCACCGCCATGCCCGCATCGAGCACGACGGGATTGAGCCCTTCGCCGCGCAACAAAGCTTGGGCGTAGCTCAGATAGACCAGATCGTTCGTGCGCCGCAGTTCACGCATGCCCCAAGAATGGCCCCTGCGCGTTGCCGGGACAACATGCCGACTTGACCGGGCAAGCGCGGCCTGACCATCGTCGCCCCGCATCGGAGCGCAGCTAGACAGCATGGCGAACGCAAGCGCGAATAAAGAAAAGCCCGCGCCCGGCGCCAACGCCGTCGATCGGATGATGTCGCTCGTCGATGAGGACATCCGCGCCGTCGATGCGCTGATCCATCAGCATATGGCGAGCCCCGTCGGCGTCATTCCCAACCTCGCCGCGCATCTGATTGACGCGGGCGGCAAGCGCATCCGCCCGCTGATCACTCTGGCCTCGGCCCGCGCGCTCGGCGGCGGCGGCGATGCGCCCCGCAAGCTCGCGGCGGCGGTCGAGTTCATTCATTCCGCCACCCTTCTGCATGACGATGTCGTGGACGAGAGCGAAATGCGGCGCGGCAAACAGAGCGCGCGCAACGTTTGGGGCAACGCCTCGAGCGTGCTCGTCGGCGACTTCCTGTTCGCGCGCTCGTTCAACCTGATGGTTGAGGCAGGCGACATTCAGGTGCTCGATATTCTCGCGCGCGCCGCCAGCGTCATCGCCGAAGGCGAAGTGATGCAACTCGCCGCCGCAAACGACGCGGACACGACGCTCGATCGCTACATGCAGATCATCGAAGCCAAAACCGCCGCGCTCTTTGCCGCCGCCGCGCGCGTTGGCGCGTGCGCCGCGGGCAAGCCCGGCGTCGAAGCGCGCGCGATGGAGCAATATGGCCGCGAACTTGGGCTTGCGTTCCAACTCGTCGATGACGCGCTCGATTACGGCGGTCAGTCCGCCAAGATGGGCAAGAACGCGGGTGACGATTTTCGCGAAGGCAAAGTCACCCTTCCGGTCGTGCTCGCGCGTGAAGCTGGCGACGAAGCCGAACGCGCGTTCTGGCGCCGCGCCTTGGGCGGCCACCAGACGGAAGACGATTTCCCGCGCGCTGTCGCGCTCGTCCGGCGCCACGACGCTCTCGCGCAAACGGTCGAAGCCGCACGCGCCCACGCACAGGCGGCCCGCCAAGCGCTGGAAGCCATTCCGCGCAACGCCTATCGCGACGGCCTCGCCGACCTTGCAGACTTTGTGGTTGAACGCGCGAGCTAGTTACGGGACGTCGTGGCCGTTGGCCCGCGCGAACGCCCGCACCCGCGCTGAGATCAGCAGCGAAACGCCCGCCATCAGCACGAACAGCGCGAACGGCGCATAAGACGCCGCCGCTTCGAGCGCGCCGCCCCGCGCCTCGAACGGCAGCCACTCCCCGCGCGCAATGAACGTCGCGCCCAGCGCGAGCACCGCGCACACCGCCGAGAGCGCCCAATAGGTCAACGAAGCGCGCCGGTGCGACCACTTCGCCCGCAACGCGATCTGGAACATGTGATCGCGGTGCCCGTCGAGCAGCTTTGGACGTTTCCCTACGCGCCACGCCAGCGTCAGCAGCGAATCCGCGAAAAACGGAAAGAAAAGCGCGACAGGTATGAAGGGCGAAAGTCCGGCGTCTTCGATTGCTATCAACGATGCGAGCGCCGCGAGCGCGCCCGCGAACAGCGCGCCCGCATCGCCAGCGAACAGACGTCCACTCGGGAAGTTCCACAACAAAAAGCCCGCCAAGCCCGCGGCGCCGCAGAACGCGAGCGCGGCGACATGCGGCGCGTCCGATACGAGCGCGCACGCAGCGAGCCCTATCAGCCCAATCAGCACCGAGCCCATCGAGAGCCCGTTTGCGCCATCGAGAAAGTTCACCGCGTTGACCAGCACGAACACCCAGAGCGCCGAGCCGAGCAGCGCCGCGATCGGATGCAGCGGCAGCACCAGCCCATCGCCCAACGGAATCGCGAGCGGCCCGCCGACAACCAGCGGCGCGACCATCGCCATCGTCACGAACAGCGCGAACTTGGTGCGCGGCCCCAGATTGTGCGCATCGTCTACCGCACCGAGCACGAGGAACAAGAATGACGCCACCGTCGCCGCCGCCATGTGCGCGATCTCGATTTGCGTGAGCCCATCGCTCCACGCCCGCACCGGCGGCGTCATCAACACCGCGAGACCGAGCGCAAAGCCGAGCGCGGCGCCCAGCCCGCCGCTCGTCGGCGTCGGTTGATTATGGGGCTTGCGCGGATCGCCGGGCGCATCGGTCACGCCGGCCGCCATCACGAGCCGGCATGCGCCGAAGCTCGCGCCGGCCGCCACGGCCATCGCCAACAGGAAATCGACCGCCACGTTTCCCTCTCGTCCCCCCAGACGACGCTTTTGCGCTAACGCGGGCTGACGTTTAGGTCAACGCGCGCGAGCCGCGCCGCTGTGACCCACCAGCCGGGGATGTTGACGCGGGCAGCGAGCCGGGCAGCGCTCGCCGCATCCGCCGTCAGCGCAAACACCGTCGCGCCGCTGCCGGAGAGGCGCGCAAGCTTGGTCTCGCCAGCCGCCCGCAGCGCCGCGAGCGCGTCCGCGATCGGCGGCGAAACCGCGATCGCCGCATCGGTCAAATCATTGCGCATATGCGCGAGCGCTTCGATGGCGCGCTTCTCGTCCGCCCATCGCGGCGGTTCCACGCTCGCGAAATCAGCGCCGCCGCCGAGCGCGTCGAATGCGCGATAGACCGGCCCCGTCGGCGTCGGCACGCCCGGATTGACCAGCACGGCGGCAAGTTCCGGCAGATCGAGCGGCGCAACCTCTTCGCCCCCACCCGTCATAAACCCAGAGCGCGACGCCACACACGCCGGCACATCCGCGCCGAGCTTTGCGCCAAGCGCCATCAGCGCGGCTTCACCGAGTCCCGCGCGCCAAAACGCATTGAGCCCGCGTAAAGCCGCCGCGGCATCCGCCGAACCGCCGCCGATGCCGGACGCGACCGGCAAGTTTTTCGTCAGCGTCAGCGCCGCGCCCGCGCGCAAGCCCGCCGCATCGCGCAACAGACGCGCAGCGCGCAACACCAGATTGTCGCCCTCGCCTTCAAGCGCACGCGCGAACGGCCCATCGACCGTCAGTGAGAGGTCATCCGCTTCAGCAACAGTCAGCTCATCGCCAACGTCCGCGAACGCGACAATGCTTTCGATGGGATGGCGCCCATCGCTCTGCGGCGGGCCGACATGGAGCGACAGATTGATCTTCGCCGGCGCGAAGACCTTCATCGCGTGCTGCGCGCGCCGTTGTTGGCGAGCGGCGCGGGCGCGGGCAAGCCCGCTTCGATCTTGCGATCGAGCGCGCCACGCAGCGTATCGTTCGGCCCAAGCGTCAGCGCGCGCCGCCATTGGAAGCGCGCCTCGAGCCGGCGCCCAACGCGCCAATAGGCATCGCCCAGATGATCGTTCAGCACAGCGTCGGCCGGCTCCAGCTCGACCGCGCGCTCCAGATGCACAAGCGCTTCGTCGTAATTGCCGAGCTGATAATGCGCCCACCCGAGTGAATCGAGCACGGCGCCGGAGTTCGGGCGCAGCTCCGCCGCGCGCGCGATCATGGTGAGCCCTTCTTGCAGATGCTCGCCGCGATCGACCCAGGTGTAGCCAAGGTAGTTCAGCACGTCGGGCTGATCGGGCGACACTTCGAGCGCGCGCCGCAGATCGCTTTCAGCCTCTTGCCAGCGCCCAAGCCGTTCGCGTGCAGCGCCGCGCGCAAAATAGAGCCGCCAATCGTCGCTGCCTTCGCCGATCAGTTCCGAATAGATCGGCTCGGCTTCGCCGTAGCGTTCAAAGCTGCGCAGCAGATCGCCGAGCGCAACTTTGGCGCGCCGCCCGCCGGTCTCAGCCGCCGCGCGCGCCGCCGCGATTGCTTCATCCTGCCTGCCTTCGTCGCGCAATATCCACGCAGAGATCAGCCGCGCCGATTCCGCATAGGGCGAATCCGCCCGCAGCGAGGCCAGCGTTTCGCGCGCCTCGGCGTTGTGGCCCTGATCGCGCTGCGCTTCGGCGAAGGCGAGCTGCGCGCTCTCAAGCCCAGGATCGAGCATCAGCGCGAGCGACAAAATCACCAAGCCATCGTCGGCATAGTTTTCCTGCGTGAGCAATGCGCCCAACCCATAGAGGCCGATCGCCGCGCCGCGCGCCGCGTTCAGCGATGCGACATCAAGCGCGCGCCCTTCGGTAAGCCGCGCGCGTGCGTCCGCAATCTCTGGATTGGTGGTGTCGTTCGCAAAGCGCGTCATGAGCGCGAGCGCTTCGTCACGCCGGTTCATGCGCACGAGCAAATCGGCATGGCGGATGACGCCCGGCGGCAGCCACAGCCCCTCGCCCTCCGCACGCACATAGGCCGCGAGCGCTTCTTCATTGCGCCCGCCTAGGTCGAGCGCCATCGCTTGCTGAAACACGAACACGCCGGAGAACGGGCGCGGCGCAGACAGGCGCGCGAGATCGGCGACGGCGTCATCAGTGCGCCCTTCGCCCGCTTTGGCCCACGCGGTCATCATGCGCGCGGCGAATTCTTCCTCGATGGCGCCTTGCGTGCGATCGAGCATCGCGCGCGCCGCCGAGTGGCGGCCCGCCGTCAATGCGTCCGCCGCCAGCACCAGTTGCGCGGCCGGCACATCCATGTCGCGGTTAGCGAGGCGCGCGACTTCCTTGGCGCGCCGGCTATCACCCGTTGAGAGCGCGGCGCGCACGCCGCCTTCGATCAAGTACCGTTCGCCGGGCGATTCACGCAGCGCGCTGTAGAAACGATCCGACGCGACGCGGTGATCTTCGCGCGCATTCGCCACGCGCCCGATCAGAAAGTCCGCGTAGCCCTGCGCCGAGCGCGGCGTCGGGCCGACATAGGTCGCGCAGGCCGAGAGGGAGGCCGCGCTTAGAAGAAGAAGTCCCAGCCGACGCATGCCGCCCCGCCTTACGTGTTGTCGCGTTGGCTGGACGGCAGCTCGACTTGCGGCAGCGCGCGCGCGCGCGGCGCAGGGTCGGTGAGGCCATTCACGAGCTTTGC
>CAZXNY010000064.1:0-10913 GCA_964642205.1 uncultured Caulobacteraceae bacterium | reverse complement strand
GGCGATGTGTATTGGTTCGGCGTCGTCGTGTCGCCAGGCGCACGTCCGTTCACGGTCGGGATCGGCGTCGGCGCCAGCGCGGACGCTGACGTGTATTCCGACCAGCCAACGCGGCCATAAACTTCGATCTCGTTCTCGAACTCATAGTTGAAGCGAGCCAGGAACGACGTCCGCTCAAGCGGAAGCGTGAGGATGTTCACCGCATCGAAGTTGTACGAGTAAAGGTCCGGGAAGAGACCCGAATTGACCGAGAGGTCTTGCGCGTACCGGAAGTTTACAACGTTGAGCGGGTTGTTGAACACGCCCTTGTCGAACAGCGTGCCGTCCAGGTTGAAGCCAACTTGGCCCGACCCGAGAGTTTGCGCGCCAGCCGGGCTGCCGTACCCAGCGAAAATCGCGTCATAGACCGCTTCGGACGGCGCATTGCTGCTCGCCCAGAACAGCGCGCCTTCCGGCAGATACGACGTCGTGGCTGTCGCGTTGGCGGAGAATTCGCGCTGGCTCTTGATCATCAGCTGACGGAAGGACCGCTCGATCCCGATCGAGAAGTTGCCGCCGGTGCCGATGTCGCCGCCGACCATGCCGCTGAGATTGTACTCTTCCGCGTCCCAAAACTCGGTGCTGTTCGAGTAGGTCGCTCGGAAATCGAGGCCGTCGAAATCGTCGACGAGACGGAAGTTGACCGCGCCCGCGACAGCGTCCGCACCGTAAACGGCGCCCGCGCCGCCGGTGATCACCTCCACGCTGCCGATCATGGCTTGCGGGATCGTGTTCAAATCGACCGTTTGGTTGGAGGCCGACACCATCGCGCGGCGTCCGTCGATCAGGACGAGGTTGCGGTTGGCGCCGAGGCCGCGAAGGTCCACGTTCGACTGGCCGTTGTTCGGCGGGTTGTTCGACGTCGTCGTGCCGGCCGGGTTCACGGCAGGCAGAGTATTCAGGAACGTATCGAGCGTAACATCGGCATTGCCGAGGATTTGCTCTTGCTGAACGGCCGTGATCGGGCTGTTCGCTTCAAAACCCGGCCGCGAAATGCGCGAGCCCGTCACGACGATTTCAGAATCGCTATCTTGCGCGGCTGCCGGAGCGGCAACGCCCAAAAGACCGCCGCTCACGACCGCAGCGCCCAACAGAAGCTTGTTCGCGAACCCGCGTTCGCGCTTTTCGTTGTCCTTCACGTCGAACCTCCAAAACTCATATCCAGAAACCGGCGTCTTGGAGGCTCTTTTCGAGCCGATTCTTGGTTCGCCCCCGAGACGAGGCGCGCCAGACGCGCGGCCGGGAGCAGTCACCCCCGAACGTGAGCGAACTTGAACAGGCCGTCACAAACATCGTCAATTCGCGGTCGCGCTTTCGCCGCTGAACGGTCGGAAATGTGGCGAAAATGACGCAATCAATCGCACTGCCGCCTCAAACGCGGATTTCAGGCGTGCGAACAACAATTTTGCGCGCTTCCGCCTGAGCGCGGCGCAACGTTTCGCACCACCGCCAATAACGTAGCGGTAGGGAGGTAATTCGCATCGTCACGACGTGTTACGTACTGATGGCTTGGCGCATCCAGCGCGCCCTGTGGATATCCGCGAGGTTGCCCTCCCACCCGCCGAGGCGCCCGTCCACGAGATTTTTGGAGACCCCGAAAACGGTCGTGCAAATCGGTGCCTCATCGAGCGCGAGCTGTTCGGCTTGGCGCATCAGGTTCGCGCGCACGGCAACGTTGGGTTCGTTGTCCGCCGCGTGCATCAGCCGATCGAATTCCGGGTTCGAATAGCCCGGGTAGTTTTGGTACCCGGTGCGCGTTTCCAACAGATAGAGGTAGTTGCGCGCGTCGTTGTAGTCCGCAACCCAGCCGCCATCGCCCACCTGGAAGATCTTCGCGCGCAAATTCGCGTAGTGGATTTGCGTCTCCACGCCCGCGAGTTCGCACGTCACCCACGGCGCGATGGCGCGCCAGTCCGCCTGCGCCACAACGGCGACCCGTGGATTGTCCCCGGTGTTGCGATGCGAGAATTCGAATCGCAGCGGGTTGTTCGGGCCAAAGCCCGCGGCCTCCAGCAAACGGCGCGCTTCCTGGCGGCGCTCCGCAACCGGACGATTGGCCCAAGGATAGCGCGCGCCCTGCTCGTAGTTGGCGATACCCGGCGGTACGAATGACAGCGCCGGAAACTCACCCGCCTTGTAAATTTGCGAGCCGATGAAATCGCGGTCGAGCGCCATCGCCAGCGCGCGGCGCACGTTCACGTTGTCGAACGGCGGGCGCGTCATGTTGAAGGAAAAATACTGCACCAGCAGGAACGGCGACACGCGCACCAAAGACGGCGCGTCCCGCCGCAATTCCGGCGCGCGATTCGATGGAAACCCGGTCGACCAGCCGCGCTCACCGGAGAGCACGCTGCGCGCGGCCGCCGTTACGTCAGTCGATGGATAGAAATAAATGTCTTCCAGCCACACGTTGCGGCTGTCCCAGAATGAAGGGTTCTTCTTGATGTGAACGATGTAGTTCGACCACCACTTCACCAGCCGGAACGGGCCGTTGACGACAATGTTCTCCGGCTTGATCCAGTCATCGCCATGCGCCTGCACCACATGCTTTGGCACGGGGTAGTTCGTGTAGTGCATCAGCATCTGCGGCAGATAAGGCGCGGGATGCTCGAGACGGATTTCCAGTGTGCGGTCGTCCAGCGCGTAGACGCCAACCGCCGACGCCGGCAGTTCGCCCTTGTTCACCGCCTCGGCGTTGAGGATTGGGTAGAGGATCGTCGCGTACTCGGCGAGGTTCGCGGGATCGAGAATGCGCTGATACGCAAAAACGAAGTCATGCGCGTCGCAGGTCTGCCCGTCCGACCAATAGGCTTCACGCAGGTGGAAAATCCAAGATTTGCCATCCGCGCTGGTTTCCCAGTGCGTGGCCATGCCTGGGTTGGCCACGCCATCGGCGCCTTCCGTAGTCAGCCCCATGAACATGTTGCCGATGATATTGTTCTCCCACGTGCCGGAGGCTTTGTGGGGATCGAGCGAGAGCGGCTCGCCCTGATTGGCGACATCGAGGCTGCGGCGGCTCGGATCGAAGCCGACGACTTTGGCGTTCGCGCACGCACCCGTCGCGTACAACGCAGCAAGTCCGGCGGCACCCCGGAAGATCGTGCGGCGATCAAGGTCGGTCATTGCAGCGCTCCGAGCTTGCGGGGAACCGGCGTAAGCTGACATAGGTCGCCCAAGCTTAAGTTGCGTCCATCCTGCTTGGGAGCCCCTACGTGCGCACAATTTTGTTGGCCGCCGGTTTTGCCCTCTTCGCCGCCGCCGCGGCCGCCCAAACCCCGGCCCCGGCAGCGCCGACGCCCGACGCCGTCGCCCAAGTCTATCGCTGCGCCGAAACCGCGGGCGACGCCCCGCGCCTCGCCTGCTACGACGCCGCCGTAGGCCGGCTCCGCACCGCACAACAGAGTGGCGAGGTCGCCGTCATCGACCGCGCTGGCGCCGCGGTCGTTGAGCGCGAATCCTTTGGCTTTGCGCTGCCGAACTTGAGCCGTTTCCTGCCATTCGGCGGCGGCGACAACCGCGCCGAGGACAACGACCAGCAAGCCTTTACGGTTGAACGGATTGTCGAAGGCAACACGGGACGCGTCAGCTTCATCATGACGAACGGCCAGATTTGGGCGCAAAGCGAAACACGCAGCGCGCGCCACGTTCGTGTCGGGCATCACGTCACGATCCGCCGTGCTGCGATGAGTAGCTTCATGTTGGTGCCTGAGCGTGGCGGAGCGGGCCTGCGCGTCCGCCGCCAGGAATAACGTCTAGCGGTCCTTCGGATCGAGCGCGTCCCGCAGGCCATCGCCGAGGAAGTTGAGCGCCATCAGCGTCACCAGCATCGTCAGCGCGGGCGCGATCAGCAGCCACGGCGCATCGATCATGTTGGCCGCGCCGTCAGAGATCAGCGACCCGAGCGACGTGAGCGGCTCCTGCACGCCAAGCCCGAGGAACGAGAGGAAGCTCTCGGCCAGGATGATCACCGGGATGTTGAGCGACGCGAACACCAGCACCGGCCCCAGCACGTTCGGCACGATATGCCGGAACACGATCGCAAACGGCCCCGCGCCCGAAGCGCGCGCCGCTTCAACAAACTCACGCCGCCGCAACGCAATCGTCTGGCCGCGCACGATGCGCGCCATCGTCAGCCACTCGACCGCGCCGATCGCCATGAAGATCAGCAAAAGATTCGAAACCGGATCCTCGGTGCGCACCACCGTCATCAGCACGATCACGAAAAAGATGAACGGCACCGCGTAAAGAACGTCCACGAGCCGCATCATCACCGAGTCGACGACACCGCCGAAGAAACCAGACACCGCGCCCCAAACGACGCCAATCGTCAGCGCAACCGCCGTCGCAGCAACGCCGACCAACAGCGAGATGCGCAACCCAAACAGAACCCGCGCCATCAGATCGCGGCCTTCGGTGTCGGTGCCGAGCCAATGCATGTTCACGGTCGTCGGCGCGATGCCGACTTCCTCACGGAAAATCTCGTCGACCGGATGCACCCACAGCATCGGGCCGAACGCGGCGAGAAACACGAGGATGCCGACAATGTAGAGACTGACGATCGCCGCCGGATTGCGCTTCAAGCGCCGGCGCGCATCATCCCACAGCGAGCGGCCTTTCGCGGGCGCGGGCGCTGGCGCGGAGTCCTTCGGTCCAGCGTCGGGGAGAATTGTATCGGTCATGCCGCGCGCGCCCGCGGATCGAGAACGCCGTAGAGCACGTCGACCAACATGTTCATGAAGATGATTAGCGCCGAATAGAGGATCACCACGCCCATCACGAGCGTGTAGTCGCGCGAGAGCGCGCCGATAATGAACTGGCGGCCAATCCCTGGCAGCCCGAACACCGTCTCGATGACGAACGAGCCCGCAAGCACGCCCGCGAGCGCGGGGCCGAGATAGCTCACCACCGGCAGCGCCGCGACCGGCAGCGCGTGGCGCCATATGATCTCATGCTCGGGCAGGCCCTTGGCGCGCGCCGTGCGGATCGCGTTCGAGCGCATCGCTTCAATCGTCGACGCGCGCATCAAGCGCGAGACGATCGCGATCTGTGGCAGCGCCAGCGTGAGAACCGGCAGCAACAAATGCGGGACGGAAAACTGGTCGCGTGCGAGCCCGACGCTCGGGAGCAGATTGAGCGTCTCGCCAAACACCAGCTTGAAGATCGGCCCCATCACCAGCGGCGGCAGGCACACGCCCACCATCGCCAGAGCCATCACGGCATAGTCCTGCGGCTTGTTCTGCCGGAGCGCGGCCATCACGCCGAGGAGACCGCCGATTAGTATCGCCAGCGTGATCGCCGAAACGCCGAGCACGAAACTGGTCGGGAAGCCCTCCGCGATGATCTGGAAGACGTCCTTGTCCTTGTAGGTCATGGACGGCCCGAGATCGCCCTGAGCGAGCCCGCCAAGGTAGTGGCCGAGCTGCTCGTGCACCGGCAGGTCGAGTTTGTATTCGGCCAGAAGCCGTCGCTCGATCTCCGGCGGGAGCTGCCGTTCGCGATCGAACGGGCCGCCCTCGGCCGAGTGCATCAGGAAGAACGCCGCCGTGATGATCGCCAGCAGGGTCGGAACCGCGACGATGAGACGGCGGACGACCTGGACGAGCATTCAGCCTTCCTCGCGGACCGCCCGCGTTACGAATGCGACACCTTGCGTCTCGTCCGGTTCGTGTCAACTTCGCGGCCCATGAGCTCCTTCAAACGTGTCACGCCTGACTTCGCGGTCGCCTCGCATCTGACCCTCGCGGACATCGCAGAGGCAGCGAAACAAGGCTTTACGCGCATCGTAAACAACCGGCCGGACGGTGAAGCGCCCGATCTGCCGACGAGTGCGCAGGCAGAGGCCGCCGCCAAGGCGGCGGGCCTCCAGTACACCGCCTTGCCCTTCGCTGGATCGTTGCCGCCGGGCGTCGTCGACGGCACGGAGGCGTGGCTCGCCGAATCGAGCGGGCCTGTTCTGGCCTTCTGTCGCTCCGGCACGCGCTCCATCACGGCATGGGCGTTCGCCTCAGTGCGGGCGGGCCGGCTCTCACCAGATGAAGCGATCAGGCTGGCGGGTGAAGCGGGTTACGATCTCAGCCCCCACCTCGGAGCGCTGACGGCGCTCAAGCGGTAGGCTTACCGTTGCTGCGCGGCTTGCGAGGGGCCGGGCTCGACGAGCCCAAGGCTCGCCAACGGGGCGAGAAAGGTTATCGCCGCCAATTTCAGGATCACGATCGTCGCCAGCGCCAAGAGGGCGCAGCGAATGCGCTCCAGCGTGAACAAGGCGAATGAGCGGACTGCGATCATGTGACGGGCCTAGCAAACGCTGGGCCGGAACGTGGACGGGGCCTGCGGCGCACGGTAAACGCGCCGGGGCGCCTGAATGGCGCTGGGCTCGGGCCGTAACGTCGGAAGACCCGCCCCGTATTGGGAAGCGGGCCAGGAGTTAAGCGTGCAGGACCGAGCGATCGCCGCCCACACAGACTCCGCGATTCCGCGCGCTGACTATGACGACCGCCGCGGCCTGCCCGCGCCCAAGGGGCGCAATTGGTTTTCCGATTTCGAGTTCGGCCCGCAGGGCGTGCTTATTAAGAAAACCGGCTGGCGCGCGCCCTACTCGCTTTCGAACATCCTGTCCGTGCGGATGTGGTTCGCGTTCTTCTTCCGCGTGATGGCGGCAAAGCCGATCGAAGGGGCGCCATTCCGCATCTACTTCGCACCCGATCGCGCGCGGCCCTGGTACATGATCTGGCCCGTGGTGAAGCTCGCTGGCGGGCGCATCGTGCAGGACCCGCAGCAAGCCGACGTGCTGATGCACTTCGAGGACGCGACGTTCGGCGATACGCCCCCGCCGCTCGCCGGCCACCACGCCGCCTATGTGAATTTCGGCTGCCGGGATGTTTCCAAGAGCAAGGTCGCGGCCGCGTTCGAGGCCGCGTTCGGTTATCCGCTCGCGCTCGACCCGCGCACGCACACCGGCCCCGCCGTCGAAAAATGCGAACTCAACGGCGCCCATGATGGCCGCATCGTTCAGTGCCCCACCGAGCCTTTGCCCGGCCGCGTGTATCAGCGCGTGATCGACAACACTGCGGCCAACCCGGAACTGGTGGAAGACTATCGCTCCCCCACCGTCGGCGGGCGCCCAGTATGCGTGTTCATGAAGCGGCGCGCCATTGGCGAGCGGTTCGCGAACGCCAACAGCGAAGTGGAGATGAAGCGCACGGAAGAGTGCTTCTCCGCTGAAGAACTCGCGCGCATCTCCGATTTCTGCGCGCGCATGCACCTGGATTTCGGCGGCCTCGATATTCTGCGCGACCGCGCCGATGGCCGCCTCTACATCGTGGACGCAAACAAGACCGATATGGGCCCGCCCATCGCGCTGCCGATTCCGCCAAAGCTGATGGCGGTACGCATGATCGCGCGCGCGTTCCGGGAGCTGATCGAGAGGCGCTAGATGGCGGTGAAAATTCCGTTCGTGCGTGAGTTGGACCCGGCCTATGGCCAGTCCGTGCAAGTCAGCCCGCGCATCCGGCGCGTGACCGCCAACAATCCCGGCCCCTTCACCTATCTCGGCACCGGCGTTTACATCGTCGGCAAAGGCGAAGTCGCCATCATCGATCCGGGTCCGGATGACAAAGCGCATATCGATGCGCTGCTCGCGGCCGTGAAGGGCGAGCGCGTCACCCACATCCTCGTGACCCATAAGCACATGGATCACTGCCCCGCCGCGCGCCCGCTCGCGGAAGCAACGGGCGCGACGATCTACGCCAACGCCGCGCCCACGAAATCAGCGCGTGTCGCCGTGCGGCTCGATGACGATCACGACGATGAGTTCAAACCCGACGTCGGCCTCAACGACGGCGAAGTTCTGCGCGGCCCAGGCTGGACGCTCGAAGCGATGTTCACGCCCGGCCACACGTCGAACCATTGCTGTTTCGCCTTCAAAGAAGAGAACGCGTTCTTCTCCGGCGATCACATCATGGGCTGGTCCACTACCGTCATAACGCCGCCCGACGGCGACATGGCGGATTATTTCGCGAGCCTCCAAAAAGTCCGCGCGCGCAATTTCAACGTGATCTGGCCGACGCACGGCCCGCCGATCCGCGAAGTCACCGAGTTCATCGACGCTTACAAAGCCCACCGCCTCGCGCGCGAAGAACAAATCCTCGCGCAGCTGCGCGCCGGGCGCACAACGATCAAAGACATGATCCCAATCATGTACGCCGACGTCGATCAGCGCCTCCACCCAGCCGCCATGCACTCCGTGTTCGCGCACATGATCCGCCTTGTGAAAGCGGGTGTGCTCAAAACCGACGGCGAACCTGCGATGGACAGCGCCTACCGGTTCGCTTGATCCGGGGCTGGGCCGATCAAGTCCCACCAATTGCCGTAGAGGTCTTCGATCACCGCGACGCGGCCATACGGCTGATCGACAGGCGCGCGCACCGTCTTGACGCCCTGCGCTGTCAGCCGCGCGTGATCGGCGGCGAAGTCCGACGTTTGCAGGAAGAACCCGACGCGCCCGCCAGTCTGATTACCGATGCGCGACGTCTGCTCATCGCCCACCGCCTTCGCGAGCAAAATCTGCGCGCCCTCGCCGGGCGACACCGTCACCCAGCGCTTGCCGCCGCCCTGGTCGACATCGGCCGTGAGCGTGAAACCGAACTTATCGACGTAGTACGCAATCGCTTCGTCGTAATCGCGCACGACAAGCGCGACGGTGGCGAGCCGCCGCGTTGGCGCATCGGGCACGCGCGCTACTCCGCCGCTTGCGCGCTCGGGAAGCGATAGTCCTTGAACGTGTCGCGCAGCGCGAGCTTGTTGATCTTGCCCGTGGCGCCGATCGGAATCTTCTCGACGAACGCCACATCGTCCGGCGTCCACCACTTGGCGATTTTGCCTTCGAGGAATTTGAGCATTTCCTCTTTCGTGGGCTGCGCGCCGGGCGCGGCGTCGATCACCAGCAGCGGCCGTTCATCCCATTTCGGGTGCACGATCCCGATCACCGCAGCGCATGCAACGCCAGGGGCGCCGACGGCGATGTTCTCGATGTCGATCGAGCTGATCCACTCACCGCCGGACTTGATGACGTCCTTGGCGCGATCGGTGATCTGCATGTAGCCCGCTTCGTCGATCGTCGCGACATCGCCCGTATCGAAGAAGCCGCAAGGCTCGAGCGCCGTGCCATCTGCGTTGCGCGCGCCTTCGTTGCGGAAATAGGACTTCGCGACCGCCGGCCCCGCCACCATTAAGCGCCCGAACGTCTTGCCGTCATGCGGCAGCAGCTTGCCTTCGTCGTCGACGATTTTCATCTCGACGGTGAACGGCACGCGGCCCTGCTTCAGCTTCACCTTGATCTGCTCGTCGCGCGGCAGCCTTTCCTGATCCGGGCCCATCGTGCCGAGCGTGCCCATCGGGCTCATCTCGGTCATGCCCCAGGCGTGGATGACCTCGACGCCGTACTCATCCTCGAACGCGCGCAGGATCGCTTCCGGCACCGCCGAGCCGCCGATCACGACGCGCTTCAGATGGTTGAGCTTCAGGTTGTTCTCACGGAGATACGCGAGCAGCATCAGCCACACCGTCGGCACCGCCGCGGTGAAGTTCACTTGTTCGGCTTCGAGCAGCTCATAAACGCTCGCGCCATCGAGCTTGGCGCCCGGCAGGACCAGCTTCGAGCCCGCCATCGGCGCCATGAACGTGAGCGCCCAGGCGTTGGCGTGGAACATCGGCACGACCGGCATCACAGCGTCGCGCGCACGCAGCCCGAACGCATCGCCCATGCTCGCCGCGAACGCGTGCAGCATGTTGGAACGGTGCGAGTAGAGTACGCCCTTCGGGTTGCCCGTCGTGCCCGACGTGTAGCAGAGGCCCGCGGCGGTGTTTTCATCGAACCCGCCCCAGCGCGCATCGAGCGGCCGGCCGGCGATGTAATCCTCGTACGCGATCGCGTTCGGCAGCGACGTGTCCGGCATGTGCGCGGGATCGGTGAAGATCACGTAGGTGCGCACGGTTTCAAGCTGGTTCGCGATCTTCTCGATGATCGGCACGAAGGTGAGATCGAGGAAAAGGATCTTGTCGCCCGCATGATTGCAGATCCACGCGATTTGTTCCGGGAAAAGCCGCGGGTTCACCGTGTGCAGCACAGCGCCGATGCCCATCGCGCCATACCAAGTCTCGATGTGGCGGTGCGTGTTCCACGCGAGCGTGGCGACACGGTCGCCAAGGCCGATCCCGCTCGTCGCCAGCGCGTGGGAGACTTGCTTGGCGCGGTCGTAAATCTGCGCGTAATTCGTGCGGTGGATCGGGCCTTCGACGGTGCGCGTCACGATCTCGCGGTTGCCGTGATTGGCGCGCGCGTGCTCCAGCACGCGGTCCAGCGTCATCGGCCAATCTTGCATCAAGCCCAGCATCTGCCCGTCTCCCAATCGCGTTCGGCCGCTCTTGCGGGCGGCTTTGTTCGCGTTTGGTTGTAGGCGACGGGCGCTAGCCCGGCAACGTTACGCGGCGGCTCTGACGCGTGCGGCAGGGCGAATACGCGGCGCCATCGCGGGCTTTTGATCGAACACGTACCCCGCTGCGGTGAGTTTCGCCTGCAGCGCCGCGACGCCCGTCGGCAGCGCGGGTCGATAGACCGGCTGCGCCATTGGCTCTGGCGCCAGCACGCTTTGCGACGACACGCGGCAATGCCCCGCCTCCCCCCACAGCGAAAGCACCAGCGCGGCGCGTTCGGGCGCGAGCGCCCAGCGGTCGAGGATCGCCGCCGGGCACGGTTCGGGCAAGAGCGGCTCAGACATCAGCGGCGCGGCGGAGAGCATGCGTTCGCACGTCAGCACCGCCAGAGACGCCACAAGCCCGCGCACGCCGGTCCACATGCAAACCACTCCGCCCTGAAG
>CAZXNY010000063.1:7779-11031 GCA_964642205.1 uncultured Caulobacteraceae bacterium | reverse complement strand
AGCACCGGCCTGCCATCTGGAATCTCGCCAACATCAACAATGCAGTCACGCCCTTGAATCGAGAGACGAACGGCTCGATACATCGGAACGGTGACTGAACCCGCAATTGTGCGAGAAGTACGGATTCGGTATTGTTCCAATCCAAGTCTCGTAATCAATTCCTTGGGGAGCAGCAACGTTGACGCGCCCGAATCGACCATTGCATTGGTCACCTCCACACGTCGAACCTCCTCGTCTTTCATTTGCTTGGCATCAGCAAGGACGAGATCGTTCAGGTTTTCGATCTTGGCGGTCACCAGGACCTTTCCCATCGATTCGTTCTCCATGGCTTCCTCGTGCAATTGAGTGATTCCGTTCCTATTGTATCCAGCATTGGTGTATCTCGCTATCTGCGGTCCTGAAGGATATGATTGATTGATGGCTCCGGCGCCACGAAGGAAATCGAAAAGATGATTGCGGAACAAAATCGCGTCCCCGTCACCGTCCTCACCGGCTTTCTCGGAGCCGGCAAGACGACATTGCTCAATCACATACTGACCGCGCAGCACGGCAAGCGCATCGCCGTCATCGAGAACGAATTCGGCGAAGTCGGTGTCGATCAGGATCTCGTCATCGGCGCCGAGGAAGAAATCTTCGAGATGAACAACGGCTGCATCTGCTGCACCGTGCGCGGCGACCTCATCCGCATCATCGAAGGGCTGATGAAGCGGAAGGGAAAGTTCGACGCGATCATCGTCGAGACAACCGGCCTCGCCCAGCCCGCGCCGGTCGCGCAAACGTTCTTCGTCGATGAAGACGTGAAGGCCAAAACCGCACTCGATGCGATCGTCACGGTGGTGGACGCCAAGCACGTGGCGCTCCGCCTCGCCGATGCGCCCGAGGCGCAGGAACAGATCGCCTTCGCGGACGTGATCCTCCTGAACAAAACCGATCTCGTCTCCCCAGAAGAGCTGCAGGCCGTTGAGCGCGCGATCCGCGCCATCAACCCGACCGCCCGCCTCCATAAAACGCAAAAGAGCGCAATCGCCCTCGACAAGGTGCTCGGCGTCGGCGCGTTCGATCTCGCCCGCGTCACCGAACTCGACCCGCACTTCCTGCCGGACCATGAGTGCGACGACAGCTGCGATCACCACCACGATCATGAGCACCATGATCACGATCATGGGCGCGACCATCACCACCACCACGACGATCACGTCGCCGCCTCCGGCATCGCCAGCGTGTCGCTGAAGAGCGACAAGCTGATCGATCCGCAAAAGCTCCTGCCCTGGCTCAACGATTTCACCCAGGAACGCGGGCCGGACATCCTGCGGCTCAAGGGCATCATCGCGTTCCCGAACGAGCCGAAGCGCTTCGTCGTTCAAGGCGTGCATATGATTCTGGACGGCGACGTGCAGCGCGATTGGAAGGAAGGCGAAGCGAAAGTCTCACGCCTCGTCTTCATCGGCCGCAACCTCGACCGCGCGGAACTGGAAGCCAAATTCGCCGCCTGCGCGGCCTGATGACCTGGCGCGTTTACACTGACGGCAAACGTCTTGCCCTTGGCGCCCCGACCACGGCTGCTTCGTGGCTTGGAGACACATGCCTGTTCGCGCTCGGCGATGGCGCGGTCGTCGCCGCGACGTTCGAAAGCCACGCACGCGCGCAGGCGCACGACGGCGCGATCCTCTGCGCCACGCCCCACCCGGAAGGCGCCGGTCTCCTCACCGGCGGTGACGATGGCCGCCTCGCGCTCACCACGTCCGCGGGAGCGAGCGAAACATTCGCCGCCCTCGGCCGCAAATGGATCGATCATGTCGTCGCGAGCCCCGCCACCGGCGTCATCGCGGCCGCACAAGGCAAGGAAGCCGCGATCTTCAAGGCCGGCGCCCGCGAACCTTCGCACCGCTTTACCTATCCATCCTCGCTCGGCGGGCTCGCCTTCGACGCAAAGGGCCGCCGCCTCGCAGGCGCGCACTACGGCGGCGCAACGCTCCGCTACGCACTGATCGAGGAAGACGCCGGCACGGCGTGCAAATGGGCTGGCTCGCACATCGGCGTCACGATCTCGCCCGAAGGCGATTATGTGATCACCGCGATGCAGGAGACCGGCCTCCACGGCTGGCGCATGCCCGACAAACTCGATCTGCGCATGACCGGCTATCCCGCGAAGACGCGTAGCTTCTCATGGGACAAGCGCGGCCGCTGGCTCGCTTCGAGCGGCGCGAACTGCGTCGTGATTTGGCCGTTCACCGGCAAGCTTGGTCCACAAGGCAAAGCGCCGGTGCTGGTGGGCGAGCGCCCGGCGCTCGTCACTTGCGTGGCGTTCCACCCAAAGGACGAGCGCATCGCGATTGGCTATTCCGACGGTCTCGTGCGTCTCGAAAAACTCGACGATCGCGACGTGCTGGTCGAACTCGACGAGCCGGGCGAAGGCGCCGTCACCGCACTCGCCTGGAACGCAGACGGCACGGCCCTCGCTGTAGGCGATGACGCCGCCCGCGGCGCGCTGATCCGGATCTAGTTCGGCAGGCCCTCAGTCGGCGCGATGTTCTCGATGAACTTGTGATTGCGCTTGCGGATTTCCGCGGCCGGCGCGTCGTACAGGAACGGCAAGAACGCAAACCGCTCGCCCTTGGTCACGGGCATCGCCTGGTGCAACAGGCTGCACGAGAACACCACCGCGCCGCCTGTCGGCGCCCGGTAAAGCTTGCTTCCAAACTCAGGAAACTTGAGGTCGCCGCCCTCGTAGCCCTCGGCGTTGAGATTGATGGTCACTGCAAAGCGCCGGTGGGCCGTGCCCTTCGTCGTATTGTCGCGGTGCGGGCCAAAGTGGCCGCCTTCCTCGGCGTCGTAGCGCGCGACCAGATAGCGCTCGACATAGTCCGCTTGAAACTGAAACGCCTGTTTGACGGCTGGAGCCAAACGTCGCGCGAGGCGCGAATTGCACGCGTTGCGCAGCTTTTGATCCTGGATCGTCACATCGCTCCGCCGCTTGTGCGCATGATCGATGATCTCGCGCGTCTTCCCATCGATGTCGCGCATGAACCCCGACTCACGTCCGCCAGCCTCGCGATAATGCGCGATAAGCGCCGCGCACAACTCCGTCTCGAACACGCGCGGCAGCACCAAGACGGGCGCGTTCAACGGCGCGCCAGCGTGATCGTCGATCGCTGGAAGAATCCGCAGCAAATTCGCCATGTCCTGCGCGCGTTCCATGCTGGCGCGAGACACGATCCGGAACTGGGGATCGAGCAGCACAAACGTCGGCGC
>CAZXNY010000063.1:5889-7679 GCA_964642205.1 uncultured Caulobacteraceae bacterium | reverse complement strand
CCAGCCGCTGAGGAGATCGCATAGCGCTCTCGCCGGTCCGTGACGCCCGAAAAAGCCGGTGCGATTTCGCCCCAGCCGGGAGGGGATGCTTGTTGCTCTGACATGGGCAGGACGATACCGGCGCATCCGCTGCCCTCAATCCTTCACCCCGGCGGGGTGTGCGCCGCTCACCTCGTCTCCCAAGCGAGCCATATCGCAATGAGGGCGATGCTCGCCGCCAATGCGCGGCGGACAAATGCACGCTGCTCCGCCGCCACCAGCAAGGCGCCCGCGCGCGCCGCGCCGAGAACGATGGCGCCATGGACGACGAGGCTGACAAGCAGATGCGCGAAGCCCAGCACCAAGGCTTGGCGCCAGAACGGCCCGTAGTCCGGCGAGGTAAAGCCAGGCAGCAGCGTAATGTAAAAGATGGCCGCCTTCGGGTTAAGCAGGTTGGCGACAAGCCCGCGCCAGAACGGCGCATGCGCGTTCATCGGCTTGGTGACGGCCGGAGAACTTTCACCGCTCGCGCGCCATGCTTCATAAGCTAGGTAGAGTAAAAACAGCACGCCAGCCCAACGCAGCGCGGCATACATTAGCGGCGAAGCGGCGATGATCTGCGTGACGCCGACGATCGATCCGGCCAGATAGGCCAACAGCCCAAGCGTCACGCCTGCGACGGCGCGCAAACCCGCGACCCGTCCCTCGCTCGCCGCCAGCGCGGCCAGGTACGACATGTTCGGCCCGGGCGTCAGTTCGACGAGCGCGACGGCGATGAAGAAAGGCCCGAGCACGGCCGGATCCACCAACGCACCCGTCATCGGCTCAGCGCACCGCCTGCGCGGTGAGCACGGCGTCGATCACGCGCATCACGCTCGCGAGTTCGTCAACGATGCGCCGCGCGCGGCCGCGATCGACGAGCGGCGAGAACATCGAACCCGGTTCGAACAGATTGCCGCCCTCGACGGCGATCAGGAGATCGCCTTCTTCGAAGCCGCACCGGATGCGCTGACCCTTCAGAGCCGTCTCTAGCTCCATCAGCCGCTCCATGAACGCAGGATGCACAAGAAAGCGCGCCTCGACTTGGTTGGTCCCATAGACCTCGAACACTTTCTCGAACTTCGGATCGACGAGCCCGACGCGCTTCAGCTCACCCATGCCAGCGAGAAAATTGAACATCCCCGCATCGCGCCGGACGATCGTGACGCCCTCGAACTTCCGCGGAAAGGCGAGCCGGATCACTTGCCCGCGAAACACCGTCACCGTCGTCGTGCGCTTGCCGTTGCTGCGCCGCTGCTGAAGGTGCGCCTCGTAGAGATCGAACGACGCGCCGTGGTGCGCGCCGCAAAACAAATCCTCGAACGAGGATCGGTTGAAGCTCGGCAGCAGGTCGAGCGCGCGCAGGCGCGCCAGCGCCGGCGGGTTGGGAACTGCCAGAGAAAACGTTGCGCCCATCGCCTCCGCGATGGATGTGAGCGACTGCGTCTTGACCCGCTCGCGCACCGCGCCGACCGGCGCATACGCCCAAAGGCCAACCGCGAAGCCCGCGAAAAACAGGATCGCGAGACCCCAACTCGTCTGCTGAAAGCCGATGCCCGCCAACACAGCAACAACAAGCGCCAACGGCGCCCCGATCCAAGCGCGCCGCTTGAGCGTCGCCACCGCTGCAACACGATCGGCTTCGTTGGCGGCAAAGCACGGCTCGATCCGCGCCGTGTAAAGTGACTCGAACCCTGCCTCGTCGAGTGTCGTCAGATTGAGGGTTTCGGGCCGCTCCGTCATGAGAGCGCGAAACGCATGCCGGCTTCGGC
>CAZXNY010000063.1:4324-5789 GCA_964642205.1 uncultured Caulobacteraceae bacterium | reverse complement strand
AGCGGCTTCTTGGCGCCGGCCGCCTTTAAGCGCGCCGCCGTTTCATCCGCGATATGGATCACCGGAATTGCGGTGGCGGCCGCCACCTCATCGGCCATCTTGTGCATCGTGTTCGCGCAGATCAGCAGCGCCTCGGCGCCGCCCGCTTCAAGCTTGCGCGCAGCGGCGATCATCATGCGCGTTAACGCATCCCAGTCGCCCACCGCCTGCATCGCCGCCATCGGTGCGAAATCATCGGACCAAATCAGCAACTTCGCCGACGCCTGCCCGCCCAGCCGCGCGCGCGCCAGCCTGTTGAGCGCCTGATAGTAGACGACCGTGGACTCCCAACTCATCCCGCCGATGAGCCCGAGCGTCTTCATCAGATATCCGCGTACACGTGTGTTTCGCCTTCGGCGCCCGGATGCGTCACTGCGCCGAGATGCGCGGGGCCGACGATCTGCGCGTATTTGTAGATCGCGCCCGAATTGTAATTCGTCTTGCGCGGCTTCCACGCCTTCTTGCGCTCAGCGAGTTCGGCCTCGCTCACTTCAAGATCGATGCGGCCACTATTGGCGTCGATCGTGATCATGTCGCCGTTCCTAACGAGCCCGATCGGCCCGCCAAGCTGCGCTTCCGGCCCAACGTGCCCGATGCAGAACCCGCGCGTTGCGCCCGAGAAGCGTCCGTCCGTGATGAGCGCGACTTTGTCGCCCATACCCTGGCCGTAGATCGCCGCCGTCGTGGAAAGCATCTCGCGCATGCCCGGCCCGCCGCGCGGCCCTTCGTAACGGATGACGAGCACCTCGCCTTCCTTGTAGTCGCGGTTCGAGACCGCCTCGAAGCACGCATCCTCGCCTTCGAACACGCGCGCAGGCCCGCGAAACTTCGTGTTCTCTAGACCCGCGATCTTCACGATCGCGCCCTCGGGCGCGAGAGAGCCCCAGAGCCCGACAACGCCGCCATCCGTCGTGATCGGCTGATTGTACGGCCGGATCACGTCCTGATCCTTGCGCAGCGACACGCCCTCGAGGTTTTCACGAAGCGTCTTGCCGGTGACCGTCATCACGTCACCGTGGAGCAGCCCCGCGTCGAGCAGCACGCGCAGCAGCGCCGGCATGCCGCCCGCGGCGCCCATGTCGCGCGCCACGTATCTGCCGCCCGGTTGCAGATCGACGAGCCACGGCGTTTTCTTGAAGGTCTCGGCCATGTCGCGGAGCGTGAACTTCACGCCCGCTTCGTGCGCCATCGCCGGCAGGTGCAATCCGCCATTGGTCGACCCGCCCGTCGCCGCCACGACGATCGCCGCGTTCTCGAACGCTTCGCGCGTGCAGATATCGCGCGGGCGAATGTTCTTCTCGATTAGGTTCACAACTGCGCGTCCGCTCGCCTCGGCATATGCATCGCGTGTCTCGTAAACCGCAGGCAGCGCCGCGGAGAGGGGAAGCGCAAGCCCGATCGCTTCGCTCACGCACGCCATCGTGTT
>CAZXNY010000063.1:0-4224 GCA_964642205.1 uncultured Caulobacteraceae bacterium | reverse complement strand
ACGCCCACGAGCGCATCGTAGCAATGCCCGCGCATCGTCAGCTCAACCGAGTCCGCGATGACTTCGCGCGAGACGAGCGAGGAGCGCATGCCCTCGTGGCCCATCGCGATCCCGTCGGTCACTGTGATGGTGCAGAACTCGCGCGGCGTTGCGCCTGCGGCCTTCACGCCCACCGAAACCGCATGCGCCTGGCGCATTAGCGCCGTGTTGCATGGCGCGGCCTCGTTCCAGCACGACGCCACGCCCACGAACGGCGCCTCGATCTCGCGCGTGCCCAGGCCCATCGCGTAGAAATAGGAGCGGTGCGGCGCCCGGGCCGGGCCTTCCGTCACATGACGCGAAGGCAGCTTGGATTTGTCCCACTTTTGGTTTGTCATGCGTCCGTCTCTGATGCGGGGCGGACCCTACGCAAACCCGTTCCGTGACGCAAAGCGGCGCAAGACCGCAATTCAGCTGAAGAGGAAGCGCATATGCCGGTCTGGAGCCACGCCAATCTGTGGGAGCCCATCGCGAAGGCCCAGCCTGACGCGCCCGCCTTCATCCAGGGCGACCGGGTCGTCACCTGGAAGCAGTTCGACGACGCAGCCGATGCGCTCGCCGCCGATTTCATCCGCGCGGGGCTCTCTAAGGACGCGAAGGTCGCCGCCTATCTCTACAACTGCCCCGAATACATGATCGCGTACTACGCCGCGTTCAAAGCCGGCGTCGCGCCGATCAACACCAACTATCGCTACGGCCCCGAAGAGCTGCATTACCTCTTCAACAACGCCGACGCCGAGGCGATCGTCTTCCACGCCGGCTTTGCCGATAAGCTCGAACAGATCCGCCACCGCTTGCCGACGGTGAAGCGCTGGATCGCCGTGCGCGAGCCGGGCTTCGACGTGCCGTCATGGGCCGTCGACTACGAAACCATCGTCAACGCGCCGCCGCCCAACGAGCGTCCCGTGCGCGCGCCGTGGGGCGTATCAGGGGATGACCTCCTGCTGCTCTACACCGGCGGCACGACGGGCATGCCCAAGGGCGTGATGTGGCGCCAAGAAGATTGGTTCGGCGTCTACGCCTTCGGCGCCAATCCGGTGCTCAACATTCCGGCGATGGAAAAGCCGGAAGACGGCGCAACGCGCCTCAGCACGGTCCCCAAGCCCATTGTCCTCGTCGCCGCGCCCTTGATGCACGGCACCGGTCAATTCTCGGCGCTCGGCGGGCTCAACAGCGGCGGGGCCTGCGTGCTGCTCCCGTCCCGCAAATTCGATCCAATCGAGCTGTGGAGCGAGGTCGAGCGCACGAGGGCGACGCGCATTATCATTGTCGGTCTCGCATTCTGCGCCCCAATGCTCGACACGCTCGAAGCCAATCCCGGCCGCTGGGATATTTCCTCCGTGCTCGGCATCGTCTCGTCCGGCGCGATGTGGAGCTACGAGAACAAGCAAGCGCTGCTGAAGCACATGCCGCAGGCCGCGCTCACGGATTCCTTCGGCTCGTCAGAAGCCGTCGGCCTCGGCGTTTCGGTTTCAACGCTCGGCGGCGAAGCACAGACCGCAAAGTTCATGATGGGCCCCAACACAGCCGTCTTCAAAGAAGACGGCACGCGCGCCAGGCCCGGCACGGGCGAGCGCGGCCTTGTCGCGATCAGCGGCTATCTGCCGATGGGCTATTACAAGGACCAGGAAAAAACCGACCGCACCTTCATGACGTTCGAAGGCAAGCGCTGGTCCGTTCCCGGCGATTGGGCCGAAGTGAATGAAGACGGCACGCTCAACCTGCTCGGCCGCGGCTCGCAGTGCATCAACACGGGTGGCGAAAAAGTCTTCCCGGAAGAAGTCGAAGAAGCGCTGAAGCGCCACCCCGCCGTGCGCGACGCCTGCGTCGTCGGCCTGCCCGACGCGCGCTTTGGCGAACGCATCTGCGCCGTCGTCGAACTAGAAGCGCGCGCCAGCGAGCCCTCGCTTTCCGAACTCGCTGGCCACGTCAAAGACCAGCTCTCAGACTACAAAGCCCCGCGCAATCTCGTGATCGTCGACACCGTCGGCCGCGCGCCGAACGGCAAGCTCGACTACGCGGCAATCAAGGCGCTGGCGAAAGAGCGCGTCGGCGCCGCCTAGCGCGCGCCGTTTGCGTTCGCCGGTCCGCTTCGCCTAGGCTTGTCCCAACGTGAAGGGGAGAAGCGGCATGGCCATCGTCGAAACGCGCACCGGCAAAGTCGAAGGTCTGGATCGCGCCGGGCATGCAGCGTTCTACGGCGTCCCGTTCGCCGCACCCGCCGGCCCGCCGAACCGCTTCCAAGCCGCCGAGCCCGCAAAGGCGTGGAGCGGCGTGCGCGCGGCCAAAGAGCCGGGCGTCTCGGCGCTTCAAACGCCACACCCGCTCCCCGGCTTCTCCGCCAGTGGCCCGCAAGGCGAGGACTGCCTCAACCTCAACATCTTCACGCCCGCCGCCGACGGAAAGAAGCGGCCAGTCCTGTTCTGGATTCACGGCGGCGCCTTCACGCACGGCGCGGGCTCTGAGCCGCTCTACGACGGCGGCGCGCTCGCTACGCGCGGCGATGTCGTCGTCGTGTCGATCAACTACCGGCTCGGCGCGTTCGGCTTCCTCTACCTGAACCAGCTGCTGCCCACCGCAGGCTGCACGGCGAACGCTGGCCTCACCGATTGCATCGCCGCGCTCGAATGGACGCGCGACAACATCGCCGCGTTCGGCGGCGATCCCGCGCGCGTGACGATCTTCGGCGAAAGCGCCGGCTCGGCCGCCGTTCACGCGCTCTGCGCCATGCCCGCCGCCAAAGGCCTCTTCCAACGCGCGATCCTGCAATCGGGCGTCACCCGCGGCATCCCCGAAGAAGAGGCGACAAAGACGGCCGAGAAATTCGTCTCGCTGCTCGGCCTTTCGACCGCAAACCTCTCCGACATTCTCACGGTGGCGCCCGAGCGCATCCTGGAAGCGCAAGCCAAAGCTGCGCCGCGCGGCGGCGGTCTCTCGCTCGCGCCCGTGATCGATGGCGTAACGCTGCCCAAGAGCGCGCTGAAAGCCGCCGCCGACGGCGACAGCAAGCACGTCGAGATGATGATCGGCTCCAACCGCGATGAAGCAAAGCTCTCCAACGCCATGGGGCCGCGCGAAGAAATCGATGACGCAAAACTTCTTCGCGCTCTCAGCACGCAACTGCCGAAGGCGAGCGAGGCCGAACTTCGCACGCTTGTCGATGTCTACCGCGGCTCGCGCGCCAGCAAGGGCCTGCCGATCTCGAACCTCGACATGCTCGACGCGGTGCAGTCCGATCTCATGTTCCGCGTCGCCGCCACGCGCCTCGCCGGCGCGCAGAGCGCGCATCGCAAGACGTGGCTCTACCTTTTCACGTACGCCTCGCCCGCTCGCCGCGGCGCGCTCGGCGCCTGCCACGCGCTCGAAATCCCATTCGTATTCGGCAATTGCGCGCAAGAGCTACAAAAGCGCTTCAGCGGCGAAGGCCCAGCGGTCGATACGCTCTCCGCCGCGATGATGGATGCGTGGATCGCGTTCGCGAAAGGCGAAGCGCCGCGCGCCGATTGGACCGCCTACAACGCCGCCAAGCGCGAGACGCTTATCTTCGACCAGGACATCCAGATCGAGAACGACCCCTTCGGCGACGAGCGCGAAGCGGTCGAAAAACTCATTCAGGTCGTCGGCATCTGAGGCGCTAAGCGGCGCGCCACACCATGCGCTTGATCGGCGCGCCGCTGCGCGCGCTCACATGCCCAGCCTCAGGCGTAAACCCGCGCGCGAGATACCACGGCTCGGCGTAGTCCGATGCGTTCACGGTGACTTCGTCCGGCTCGAGCCAGAGCCGCGCCGTTTCCCACAGCGTCGTCGCCACGCCCTGGCGGTGATGCGCCGGATCGACAAACAGAAGCTCCAAATGCGTCCGCCCTTCGAACGCGATCACGCCCGCAACCGTATCGTCCGATGAGAGCGCCACGAGCACGAGCCCCTCGTCGGCCAACTCCTCCAGCCGTTCCGGCGTCATGTTGTCTGTAAAGCGCTCTGGATGGTCGCCGTACTGCGCAGCGTTGAATTGGCGAAACACCGAGAGAACGAGGCGCAACACTGCCTCCTCCTCATCGGGCTCCATTTCGCGCACGCGATAGGCGCCGCCGCCCATGACTACGCGGCCGTCTCAAGTTTGGCGCGCGCCGCATCGAGCTTTGCGCGCGTTTCCGCCGCCTCCGCGCGCCGCTCGCGATTTTCTTC
>CAZXNY010000062.1:0-11101 GCA_964642205.1 uncultured Caulobacteraceae bacterium | reverse complement strand
CTGACGCACGCCGAAGCTGACGAGGTCCGCCGCGCCGCGCCGCACCTCTTCACGCCGCGCGCGCTCGGCCGTGAGCGCCCGCTCTTTCTCGGCGCGCTCATCGCCGGCGCCGGCGCGCTGGCGGCGCTCTTCTTGGTTGGCGTACCGCTCGCCGCCGGCCCAATCGCGGCGATCGCGCCGCCACGATACGAAGCGCATCTCGCCGATCTTGGCTGGGCGCAGGTCGATGCACTCGCCGCGCGTTGCGATGTGATGAGCCCAGGCCAGGGCGCGCTTGAAGAGATGTTCCAGCGCTTGAAAGCGCATGCGCCGGGCGCGGCGCACTCAACCGTGCACGTCGTCGATGCGGATTTTCCAAACGCGTTCACACTGCCCGGCGGCGCGATCGTGGTGACGGACGATCTCGTCGCGCTCGCGCAAAGCTCGGACGAAGTTGCGGGCGTGCTCGCGCACGAGCTTGGGCATGTCGAAGCGCGGCATGTGATGAAGAACGTGATCCGCCAGATGGGCGCGGGGCTTTTCTTCGACATCGTGTTCGGCGGCGCGGGCGCGGGGCAAACCGTCGCGGCGATGAACATCCTCACGTTGCGCTTCAGCCGCGAGGACGAAGCCGAGGCGGACGCGATCGGCTACCGGCTGCTCGAAAACGCGGGCCTCAACCCCGGCGCCGTCGCCCCGCTGTTCCGGCGGCTGGCGGAAGAAGAGCGTCGCGAAACGGGCGGGCTCTCGATCCCAGAGCTTCTGAGTTCGCACCCAGACTCGGCCCGCCGGGCCGATGAAGCGGCCGCCCGCGCGCGCCTCGATCGTCCGCCTGCCCTCGCCGCAAACGACTGGGCCGCGCTGCGCAACGCGTGCTTGGCTGAACCGTACGATGCGCCGGCCGCCAACGAGCCGGCGAAGCAGACCGCGCCAGAACCTGTCGCGAAGGAAGTCGGCGCGGGAGACTGAACACACACCGGCCGCCATCGTCTGGCGGCTGATTTGCCCCTCAAGTAGAAGCGGAGACATGGACTACAATCGCATGCACTGTGACTGGGCGATGCTGCACCAGCCCGCCGCCGGAAAGCGCGTGCTCGTCGTCGGCTGCAACACAGGGCTCGATTGCAAGACCTTCGTCGACGCGGGCGCGAAGAGCGTTCACGGCCTCGATGTCGATGAGCAGATCGGCCGCGATTATCAGAACAGCCGCGTGAAATACTTTCGCGCTTCGGCGGAGAAGATGCCGTTTCGCGACGCGACGTACGATCTCGTTTTCAGCTTCGCGACAATGGAGCATGTGCCGGATATCGGCGCCGCGTTTCGCGAGATGGGGCGCGTCACCAAGCCTGGCGGGCTCATTTACTGCTTGGCGTCACCGCTCTGGAACTCCCGCTACGGCCACCACTTCCCGCAATACTTCGCGGACGTTCCCTGGATCCATCTTCGCGCCGATCAGCAGGCGGTCGAAGATTATCTGGTCACCAACGATGTGCAGATCGCGGTCGAGAACATCGATGCGCCCTATGTCGCCAAGTACATGTTCACGCCGGAGTACTTCAACCGCACAGCCTCGACGGAGTATCTGCGCGCGTGCGAGCAGCTGACGGACTTCGAGCCGTTGCGGAACGCGCTCGATCTGGAGCCAGCAGAGTCGATCGCGCCGGACGTCCTCGCCGATCTGGAGACGCGGGGCTACACCCGCGACGAGCTCCTGGCCGTGACCCACACCTTTATCGCGCGAAAGCGGAATGACGCCGCCCCGCGTGGCCCGTTCGCCTTCCTCCGCCGGGCGGCTGGGTAGCCCTTCAAGCATAGGGCCCGCCGGGTGTGGCCGGTTGTCCCGTCCTGCCCACGCCCAGCCGGGCCGGACTTCCCTGAGGCGGCGACGCGGGCTATACGCCCCGGCCTTAGGCCGTCGTAGCTCAGTGGTAGAGCGCATCCTTGGTAAGGCTGAGGTCGCGAGTTCAATCCTCGCCGACGGCACCATTTTCAATGCTTTAGCGCCCGCCGCTCGGCCGCCACCCAACGGGTGCGGTTAAGAGCGCGTTCACTTCGCTTGCTAAATCGCTAGCAATTGTTCGCGGGAACAATGGCGCAGCGCCCGGCTACCGCCGGCGTGCGCGCTTTGAGCCAGCGCGCGTCCCAGCAGAAGCGCGGGATCATGAAAGCAGCGAAGAAGAACCGCGCGCGCCGCAACAAGGCGCGCCGTCACCGCATCGAGGAAACGCGCCGCGCGACGCCAACTCCGTTGGCGCAGCCCGCGCCCGTCCTGGCCGTTCCCGGCGACGACGTGGTTGACGAACCGCTCACCTTGTTTGACGAGCCGCCCGCGCCGGCGCTGCCCGAGCCCATCCAAGCGCGCGCCATTGAACCGGCGAACGACGCCGTGCTCGATCCCTATGACGATCCGCCGTTCGATCCGCCGGACGATGACGACGAGATCTTCGGCGCCTCGCCGTTCGCGCGCCGCGCCGCGCTTGAGGATGTCGCGCCAAGCGAACGGACGCCCACACCCGCCAACGATGTGGACGAAGACCCCGAAGCCTGGACGCCGCTCCCCACCGCGCAGCCCCCGTTGCCCGCCCTCACCATCCACGCCTTCTGGGATCGCCCGTCCAGCGCGGAAGCGTTCGCCGCGTTCGCCGCCGATCCGCGCGCCGCGCGTGCGCGCATCGAAATTCTGCGCGGCGGCGTCGATGGCGCGCGCGCGCAGCTTCCCTCGCTTCGCCGCCCCGATCTCCTCCTCCTCGACACGACGCTGAGCCGCGGCGAGCTGTTCGCGAGCCTCTCTGATCTCACCGCGCATCTTGGTCCCGATACGCGCATCGCGATCGTCGGCGCCGTGAACGACATCGGCTTCTTCCGTGAGCTCGCAGCCCGCGGCGTCAGCGAATATTTCACTGCGCCGGCTTCAAGCGATGCGATCGCGGCGAGCTTGTGCGCGCTCTACGCGGAGGCGGAAACCGCGCGCACGATCGCCGTGATCGGCGCGCGCGGCGGCGTCGGCGCCTCAACGCTCGCGCGCAATCTGGCGCACGCCATCGCGGAAGCCTCCGAGAGCCGCGCGACTTTGGTGGATCTCGACGTGCACTTTGGCGCCGCCGCCCTCGATTGCGCGCACGCGCCGCGCCAGAGCCTTGCGCAAGCGCTCGCGCCGGAAGCCGAGCCGCCGCCGGCGCGCGGTGTCTGCCTCCTCGCAACGCCCGCCGCGCTCGACGCCGATGCGTTGGACGAAGCCGCGCTCGATACGCTGATCGCGCATGCGCGCCGCCAAAGCCCCACGGTCGTGATCGACCTTCCCCACGCCTGGACGGCACTGACGCGCAGCGTGCTCGCGCGGGCCGATGATGTGGTCATCGTTGCACGGCCCGATCTCGCGAGCCTGCGGGACGCCAAGAACATGCTCGACCAGTTGCGTGCGCCGCGTGAAGGCAAGCTTGCGCCGCACGTCGCGCTCTCGATGGCCGGCGCACCTGAGCGGCCGGAAGTCGCCGCCAAGGATTTCGCCGAGGTCGCGGGCGTCATGCCGCTCGCGACGATCGCTTTCGATCCCGTGCTGCACGCGGCCTGCGCCGTGAGCGGGCGAATGATCGCCGAGGCCGATCCGTGCGCCGCCGCGGCGTACGAAACGATCGCCGCGCACATCACGGGCGTTGCGCCGCAGCGCCGGGCCGCGCCGGCCCCGCTCGTGCTGCATGACATCGCGGCCGAAGCGCCGCTCGATCTCACAGCGCGCGCTGCCGAGGATTATCTCACGCGCGCACGCCGCGCCGCGCTGACGACGCCCTACGCGCCGCCATCGGAAGAAGACGACGACGATTATGCGCCGCGCCCGCGCCGTGCGCCGTTCCGGATTGGTCGCGTCGCCGCGATGGCGCTCGTCGCTGCGCTCGCGGTCAGCGGCGCGCTTTACAAACGCGCGGGCGAAGGCGTGACGCTCGGCCCAGCCGAAGCGCAAGCCTCAACTGTCGGTCTCGCCGCCGCAACGCGTGTCGCGCCCGTGCTCATCCCGCCGCCAACGCCCGGCGCGGATCTCGCCACGCTCACGGCCCAAGCACGCGCCGCGCTCGAAGCCGGCGATGTGCAAACTGCGCGCGCGCTTTACGAACGCGCGGCCGATGGCGGCTACGCGCCGGCCCACTATCGCCTCGCCAAACTCGCCGAGCGCGACGGCGACCTTGTACGCGCGCGGCGCGCCACCGAGCGCGCGGCGCACCTTGGCAACGTGCGCGCCATGCACGACCTTGGCGTTTACGCCGCGCGCGGCGAAGGCGGCGCGCGCGACGATGCGGCGGCCTATCGCTGGTTCAGGCAGGCCGCCGAACTTGGCCTCTCAGAAAGTCAGTTCAATCTCGGCGTCCTTCACGCCGAAGGGCGCGGCGCGCCGCCCAACGAAGCCGAAGCGCTGTTCTGGTTCGAAGTCGCCGCCCGCACGGCGCGCGACGAACAAGTCACCGCACGCATCACCGCGCTCGAAGCCGAGCTCACGCCGTTCGAGATTGAGCAGGCTCAAGCCCGCGCCGCCGCATTCACGCCCCGAACGCCGAGCCCTGGCGCGAACGGCGTGTAACGCGCATGCCTACGGCGGCGAAATAGTCATCACCGCGCCACAACGCTGTCGCAGAGTCGCGTCAGTCTTGGCGATGTTCAGAAAGCGGCCGCCCGGCTGCGCACCCTGCGATACACAGCAAGAGCGCCGGCGGCCGTGTTTCTGGCCTAGGTTTTTCTAGACGAGAATGTCCAACAGCTGACGGTTGGTGTCGTCGATCGCGCTCAGCGTCGCGGCATTGGCGGCGAACGCGTGCTTGGCTTCGATGATATCGACGATCGGCTCAGCCGGATCGCCCTCTTCGGCGCCCGATGTGCGCTGAACGACCTGGCGGCTCGCGCGGTCGATCGCCTCGACGGCGCGCAGAAGGCCGCTTGAGGCGGCGGAGATGGCGCTGATGGTCATGCCCCGATCCTGCCGCTTGAGGCTTAAGCGTTCGCCCTACACAAAAGGTCAACATTTCTCGCCGCGCCGTTAACCTTCGCGCAACGCAACGGGCGCAGCCTTTCTCGCATGCTCAGGTGAAGTGAGACTTCCCGAACCGTGGGGGCGGTCATGCACGAAAAGAAAATCGGCGAACCCTGTCCCAAATGCGCGGCGCTGCTCATTCGCAGGCCGAAACGCATCGCCACCCGCGCGGACGGCCAGTTGAATATTCAGATGTGCGACGTGGCGTTCTGCGCCAGCTGCAACGCCGTCTGGGAATTGGAAGAGCCGCCGCGGGACATCGCCGCCTTCGCGCCGGCGCGCTGAGCTAGCCGCCCATCCGCGCCAAAGCGGTCTGGTAGTTGGCGAGTTGGCGCGTCAGGAATGTAGGCGCTACGCCGCTGTTGCGCTTGGCCTCGAGCGCCTTTTCCTCTTCGGTCTGCTCTTTCGCGTTCGGGTTCGACAGCGCCTCGTAGGCTTGGCGGATGATCGAGAGCGCCGCCGCAAGCTCGGCCTTCGCCTTCGTGATCCCGTCTTTCGTGGTGATCGAAAGCTCGCCGCGCGACACGCCGAGCCCGAACGAGCGCACTGCGCTGGTGTCGGCCGGTTTGCGCGACACGATGCCTTCAACGAGCCCGAGCCCGCCAAGCGCGCTTTTGCCCGCCGCGCCCGGATCGATGCGCACCGCGCGCCCGTCCCGCGCTGTGATCACGATCCGATCGACGCCGTTCTCGCGCACGATGCGCGCCGCGGCGCCGTGTGAAATCGCCGAGTCGATCCGGCGCGTCAGCGATTGGAGCGTATCGTCCGCGCGCACCACGATGCGGGCTTTCACACCGTCATCGACGCCCACGAAAAACTCATCGCCCGCCCGCAAGCCCGAACGCGCCGTGAGCAGCGTTGTGTCGCGCGCCGCGAGATCGCCCTTCGGCAGGCCGAGCCGGTCGAGCGCGCTCGCGCCGCCCGCATCGACCGCGAGCGACGTTGGCGTGAGGCGCGTCGTCGATTGGCTGAACGGGCGCGACCAGTCGATATCGCCCTCAGCATCCAAGCGTGCGAGGAAGGCGTTTTCGCTTTTCGCAAAGCCCTGCCCGGCGAGCACGCCGCCGGTCTTGCCCAGCGCGTAGACCGTGCCCGAGACAATTGCGATGTCGGTCACGCTGTCGTTCTGCGCCGAGCCCAGATAGGTCGCGCGATCGAGCCCGGCGGAGACGAGATCATCGTCCATCCGCGCGATGAAGCCCTCCATGCCGGCCGCCGCGCCGCGCGCCGTGCCCGCGACATTTAACCGGTCCGCGCTGATCGCGCCGCCGACATAGAGCGATGTTCCGTCATGTGCGAGGCTCGTCAGCGCGCCGCCGAAGAAATTGCCGAGGTCGCGGCTTGCGCCTTCGGCAAGCCCGGTCGTCGCCGCGAACGTGAACGCGCGCACCACGCCGCGCCCGTTTTCTACGCCGCCGGCAAATATCTCCACCGCGCCGCCGCCCGCATCGCGCACCAGAAGCGCGCCCGCCGTATCGGCGCCGCTCGATCCGTACTGGCGCGTGAACATCACCGCGCCGCTCGCGGAATAGCCGCGCACGAAGGCATCGGTCTCGCCGATCTGTGCGCCCGAAAGCGGCTTGTCGGTGGCGCCCGTTGCGATCAGCGAACCGTCCGGCGCGAAGGCGATCTTGGTGATGCGGTCATCGCCTGCGCCGCCGCGCCGCTGCGTCCACAATTCTTTGCCTTCGCCGTCGAAGAGCGTGACGAACGCATCGCTCTTGCCGGCATCGACGCCCGCGCCGGTCAGCACGCCCGTGACGGCGCCCGCGACCGCGACTTTCCCATCGCTCGACACCGCGAGCGAAAAGCCCTGCGCTTCGTTGGCCGCGCCCAGCATGCGCGCCGAAAGCATGCGGCCCGTTGAATCGTATCTCAGTAGCGCCACATCGCGCTCGCCTTTCACGGGCGTATCGCCCGCGACGCCTGAAACATCCGCCAACACATAGACCGAGCCGTCCGGCGCCATCGCCGTCGCGCGCGCGGCGAGCACTTTAGCGCCTTGGCCGAGCACCTTGTCGAAATCGCGCCCCGCGAACCAGTTCGAGTCGAACGCGCCCGCTTGGTAGAACGAGTTCGCCGGGCCCGCCGCCATCACCGCCGCATTGCGGCTCGCGCGCGTTGACACGCCAAGCGCGCCGATTGGGTCATCGCCGCGGCTCACCGCGTCGATCGCATCGAGAGTCACAGCGTGCGCCGCGCCGCCGATCGTCACGTCGCTGACGAGCGACACAGTTGACGACGCACCGCTGACGACGCGCAGACCCGCGCCGCCGCCGCCAAGATCCGTCGCCGCGACGCCAAGGTCATACCCCGCGGCCGACAGCGCTTCGTTGAGGCGCTGCGCGGCCACCGTCAGCGTGCGCGCATCGCCGCCCTGAAGCGAAGCCGAAATCGTGCGCGTTCCCCACACGGTTTCGAACGTCACAGAAACCGTCGGGTCGTTCACGAGCGCCGCCGACACATCGTTCACGCCGCTCGCGGCCAGCGAAGAGGTGAAGCTCCGGCGCGCATCGAACGCCCCGCCCACCGCGAACGCCGGCGCGTCGGCGGCATATGTCACGGCATTGCCGTTGACGCTCACTGACAAGAGGCGCTGGCCCGCGCCTTCAGCGACGATGAATTGCGAAAGATCGCCGCCCGGCGCGGCAACATAGACGCCCGCCGCGTTGAGCGCGGCATCGAGGCGCTGCTGAAGGAGCGCGTTCCATTGCCCGGGCGCTGCGTCAGGATTGTCGAGCCGCTCTTGCGCGCTTACCGAGACGGTGACGGTCTTATTGCCCGTCGGCGTCGCCACCACGATCTCGATATCGAGCGCGCCGGCTTCGCTCAGAAACGGCGATGCGCCGGTGTTGGCGTAGGTGCGGCGTGAATCGCCGTAGGGATCGCCCGCGCCGGCCGTCGGCAAACCGCCACTCGCCCACGCGCCGGGCGCAGCGAGCGTTGCGGCGTAGGTCGCCTCGTTGAACTTGGCTTCCACAGCGCTCACGCCATGCAGCGCATCGACGCGTAGCTTGAGCGCGCCGCCATCATCGACGATCGAGACATTGGCCTGAATGTTCTGCGCAACGATCTTTTCGTTTAGGCGCGTTTGCAGCGTGGCCGCATCGATACCGTCGGTCCCGCCATCGACGGTGATTTGCTTCAATCCATTGGCTGTCGTGATCGAAATGGTCTGCGCGCCAGTAAAGAGATCGCTCGGTGCGCCGACGCTCGCGGTTTCAAAGCGCCGCGCGAACACGCCCGCGCGCAAACCGCCGACGTAACCGCCGGCCGGCGCGCGGCCCGCTTCGAGCGTCACTGGGCGACTTGAAATCTGGAAGCTTTCAATGCGCACGCCGTCGCCGGTGTAAAACGAAAGCCCGCCATCGGCGCCGCTCGCCCAGCTATCGACGCCGGCTTCAACGCCCTGCTCGTGCAGCAATTGCGTCAGCCGCTCGGCGAGATCATCGACCATGCCTAGCTCAGCGGTTTCGCCGGGGCGCACGCGCCATGTTTCCTGATCGCCGCCGCGCCAGCCCGTCGAGACGGTCAGGGTGCGCCCATCTTCAAACGAGAGTTTCAGCACCGCTTCGCCGGCGGCTTTGAGCGAACCTTCCGACGCGGTCTCGCCATCCGACACGAGCGCCAGTGTTTTGGTTTCGATCGCCGACGCGGGCGCCGCCGTATACGGCGCGCCCGCGCCGATGAAGCCGGTCGCGAGCAGCGCGCCGATTGGATCGCTCGTCGGATCGGGGCGCGGCAGCCATGCCGGTTGGCCGCCTTTGCCGGCGGTGTCCTCAAGCTTCAGAAGCGCCGCGCCCTTCGAGGTTTCGCCGAGCACGTAGAACGCGGGCTCGGGCGCGGCCGCTTCAAAGCGCACCGTTTCGCCGGCGCCGACTTTCACTTTCAGCGCCCATTCGCCAGGGCCGATGTAGGCGCGCGTTACGCTCTGCCCGCCGATCATCACTTGGCGCGTCTTCGGTGCGAGGTTCACTGTCTCGAGGCGCGTCAAGACGTTTTCGGCGGCGAGCTTGTTGTTCGCGAAGCTCACGATCTGTGAGAGCGAGCGCGGCAACGAGCCAAGCTCCGAAAGATCGATGGTGACGCGCTTTTCCGTGCCGCCTGCCGTCTTCGCGACGATGTCGAACACGGCATCGTTTGGCATGCCGGGAATGATCGAGGACGGCGTGCCTTTGACGAGCGGGCTCGTCGTGTAGTCGTTGGTGATGACCGGCACGCCGAGCTTTGTGGTCGCGCTATCGGCGCGGTCGCCCTGCGCGATGCGCACTTTGTCGAAGTCGCTCGCCGCCAGATATTTTTCGAGTTCGGCCATACCGCGCGCGAACGCCTGCTCGGTGCGTGTGCGCATCACAGTGGAGAGGTCCGTGCCTTCGGCGCGCTCTGCCAGCGCCGACATCGTCTTCATGCCCTGATAGAGCGCGAACAGCTGGCGGTAATCCTCGCCCATGGAAAGCTCGGCGTAGAGCGCGGCGCTTGGATCGAAGAAGTCCTTGCCTGCGAGCGCGCTCTCGGCGAGCGCGGTGTTGGCGGGCGTATAGCCCGGCGTCCACGGCGGCGTCGGAGCGTTGAGGTCAGCGCCCGGCGCGGCGGTCGTTGCGGCCGGCACGCGTGCTTTGGCGCTCGCCCACGCGACCAGCAGGCTCGCATCGACGCTCGAACTCGAGCTGCCGGACGAACCACCGAAAAACGAAAGGGAAATCGCGCTGACCATGAACGATCAGCATCGCAGACATGTCGTAAACGCCGCGTATCCGCAGCATCGTTTCGCTAGCGCGACGAACCTTAGTGGAGCGACGCCATCAGCTGCTGCACGTGGTGCGCGTTGTCGAGCAGGCGCGGCCAAAGTTGTATGCCTTGCCAAACCGACAAGCCCACAACCAGCGCGCCGACCGCGGCCATCAGCGTCCGCGCCGGCACCACCTTGGTGATGTAGCCGCCGATCGGCGCGGCCAGCACGCCGCCAAGGACAAGCCCAGCAAGCGCCGCGCCCGCGCCCGGCACGCCGCCGTCGATCTCGAACCGGCCCGCCAAAAACGCCCAGATGAACGCTGCGGAGATCGCAATCGTAACAACGAACTCGGTCGCGTTAACCGTGCCAATCACATAGCGCGGCGTGTGTCCGCGCCCCATTAGCGTTGAGCCGACAACGGGCCCCCAACCGCCGCCGCCGCTCGCGTCCAGGAAGCCGCCCACGAGCCCAAGCGGCAGCGCAAAGCGCACGCGCGGCGGCGCCTCGCGCAGACCGCGCAATGCTTGCCAAAGGATCAGCACGCCCAGCACAGCCAGATAAGCCACAACGAGCGCCTGCATGACCGGCGTGTTGAAGCCAGAAAGCACGTAAGCGCCAGCAACGCCGCCCACAACGCCGGCCGGCGCAAGGCGCAAGAACAAGCCCCAGTCGATGTTGCGATGCGCGATATGCGAGGCGCCCGAGGCGGCGGCCGTCGCACACTTGGAAAGATGCGTCATCGTGCTCGTTTGTGCGGGCGATACGCCGAACGTGATGAGCGTGGTTGCGGTGATGACGCCGCCCGCCATGCCGAGCGCGCCATCGATCAACTGCGCGACAAAGCCCACCGCGAAGAAGAGCGCGAAACCTTGCGCAAGCGCGCCCAAATCGCCCGAGAAAAATTCCATGCGGCTCTAGAACACCAAGCGGCGCGCGACAGGCGCGGCGCGATGGATGCCGCACTCGGTCTTGCCCGAACCCGCCCAACGCCCTGCCCGCGCGTCCGTTCCTTCGCTCGGCGAGGTGCACGGCCAGCAGCCGATAGACGGATAGCCCTCCGCCACCAACGGGTGCGGCGGCAGATCGTGCGCCTTCATATACGCCGAGATTTCCTCCGGCCCCCACGCGACGAGCGGGTTCACTTTGAAGTGGATGCCGTCGTGCTCGACGACCGGCAGGTGCGCGCGGATCGCGCCGTGGTGGCGCTTCCTGCCGCTGATCCACGCCGTGTACGGCGCGAGCGCGGTTTCGTTCGGCACGACTTTGCGGAACTCGCAGCACGCATCCGGATCGGTCTTCCAAAGATCGCCCTTGGGATCGCGCGCCTTCGCGTCGGCCGGATCGGGGCCGACGGTCGTGACGTTCGTGAGGCC
>CAZXNY010000061.1:0-11125 GCA_964642205.1 uncultured Caulobacteraceae bacterium | reverse complement strand
GGGCGGTATGCCCGGCGGCATGGGCGGCATGGGCGATATGGATTTTTAAGCGACGAACGTCGCGCAAAAATCCGTCCCGGACGCAAGCGGCAACGCCGCGACGCGATCCGGGATCGGCCAGCAGAACGAAGGGCGGAGCCAAAAGCTCCGCCCTTTTTGTTAGGCCCACTTCCCGTTACACAGCGCGAATGACCGCGCTCACCGCTCATGAAGAACAGGCTCGCCTCGCGCACCTGCATGCCGCCGAAGAGCGTGGCCTTGCGCTCCTCACCGCGATCGAGCGCGCGAACATCGTCGCGCCCGGCCGAAGCGAAGGCGATGTCGACGCCGACATCGCCGCCCTTGCGGAGCGGGAGTTCGGCGTCGCGCGGCACTGGCACAAGCGCCTCGTGCGCACCGGGATCAACACGCTGTGCGTGTTCGCCGATCAGCCGCCCGAGCGCGTGATCGGCGAGGACGACACCGTCTATCTCGATCTCGGCCCCGTGTTCGGCGAGTGGGAAGCCGACGTTGGAGAGACCTATGCCGTCGGCGCCGATCCCGCGCGCCGCGCGCTTGTCGCGGCGCTGCCGGAAGTGTTCGCGGAAGTCTGCGCGCACGCCAACGCAACGCCGGGCATCACAGGCGCTGATCTCTACGCCTTTGCGTGCGCGGCCGCGAAAAAGTGCGGCTACATTTTCGGCGGCCAGATCGCGGGTCACACGATCGGCGAGTTTCCGCACCTCACATGGCCAGGTGAGCGCGCGCAGCAGCTGATCTGGCCCAACAACACCGCGCCGCTCGACGCGCCCGATGGCTTTGGGCGCACGCGCCACTGGATCGTGGAAGTCCATCTCGTCGCCGCCGATCGCTCCTTCGGCGGGTTCTACGAACGGCTGCTCCGCCGCGTGTGAAGCGTGTCAGCAGCGAACATCCAATCCGCCGCCCGGCGGCGACTTAGCTTGACCGGCGCGCGCGGCGCGTCACCTTGGCGCCAAAACGGGGAAACGCCTTCATGACAACCGCGCCTTCCAATTCCGCGCGCCAGACGAGCATCGACGCGGTGCGCGGCTTTGCCGTGCTCGGCATCCTGGTCATGAACATCGCCGGCATGGGCCTGCCGCTCTTCGCCTACATCGACCCGAGCTACGCGGGCGGCGCAACCGGCGCGAACCTTTGGACATGGGCCGTCAACTTCGTCGTGTTCGACGGCAAGATGCGCGGCCTCTTCACGATGCTGTTCGGCGCCTCGATGCTCCTGATCGCCGATCGCGCCGACGGTGCGCGTCTTGGGCCGAACGCGACGCATTACCGGCGCATGTTTTGGCTCTTGCTGTTCGGCTTCGCGCACGCCCTGTTGTTTTGGTTTGGCGACATTCTCGTGTGTTACGCGATCGCCGGGTCGCTCGCCTTTCTCGCGCGCAAGTGGGCCGTGCGGGTGCAAATTGGCGTTGGCGCCGTGATCCTCGTTGCGTTGATGGCGCTGATGTCGCTCGGCGCCGTGCAGATGGAAGAACTGCGCGCCGCCGCCATGGCCCCGAACCCAAGCGCGGAGACGCTCGCGCTGTGGGAAGCGAATAAAATGATGATCGCCCCGCCGGCCGAATTCGGCCAAGCGCAAGCCGCTCTGATGCTCGGCGGCTTTGCCGAAGCGATTCAGGGGCGCATGATGGTGCTTGCCATCATGTATCCGAAATTCCTGCCGTTCGAGATCATCGAAGCGATCGGCCAAATGCTCATCGGTATGGCGCTCTACCGCACCGGCTTCTTCTCGCTGCGGTGGACCACGAGCGGCTATCTCGCGCTGATCGCCATCGGCTATCTTGTCGCCGCGCCCGCGACTGCGTGGATGGCGTGGCGCGCCGCCGCGAGCGGTTTCGATCCCATCGTGCTGCAAGAATCGGGCGCCTGGAGCGCAGGCCCGCGCCCGTTCATCGCGCTTGCGCATGCGAGCGTGCTGCTGCTCATCGTGCGCAGCGGCGCCGTGCAATGGCTGGTCAACCGCCTCGCCGCCGCGGGGCAAATGGCGCTCACCAACTATCTCGCGACGTCGATTATCACGGCGTTCCTCTTCTGCGGTTTTGGGTTCGGACTGTTTGGCAAACTAGAGCGCTTCGAACTGATGTTCGTCGTCATTGGCGTCTGGGTTCCCATTCTGATTTGGAGCCGCCCGTGGCTGCAGGCGTTCCACTACGGGCCGTTCGAGTGGGTGTGGCGCAGCCTCGTGCAATTGCGCCCGCAACCATTCCGGCGCGCCGCGCTCGCCACGGCCTAGTGGCGCCATCCATCGGCGCGCGCGCACCGCTTGGCGGCAGCGTAGGCGCAGTTTCGCGACGAACGCACCCGCGTGCGCGACGAGCCGTCATGCGCGGCGCGGTGCAAACCATTAGCTTTCACTCCAATCGAACGCGCGTCTCGTTCGGGAGGATCGGCGAAGATGGAGCCCGCACCCGGCCAAGATCGGCGCGCGCACGCGCGTGCGGAATGGCGCGCGTTCATCGTGTTCCAGGCCGCATTCTGGGGACTTTTCTTCGCCATGCGCGCGCTTGCCGCTTGGCTGCACTACCCCGATCTCTTCTGGTCCTACATGGGGCCGCGCGCGACGATCGTGGCGCTCTACGCCATCGGCACGACCGGCGTGCATGTCCTGCTGCTGCGCGTGCGTGACTGGCGCCCGCTCGAACGGATGGGGCTCGCGCTCGCGCTCTGCGGCATGCTCATGGTTCCGCTGCACTTCATCGAACGCGCCATCACGTTCGCGCATGTTCGCGAATGGCCAGCCGTCGTTTTCCTCGACTACGTCTCCCAGTTCGGCTGGGTCTTCATCATGTGGGCCGGCTACTACTTCGCGCGCGATCACGCCATTGCGATGGAGCGCCAGGCGAACGAGCTGCTGCGCGTCCAAACCGCTGCGCACCTCACCCAGCTGAAGATGCTGCGCTACCAGCTCAACCCGCACTTTCTGTTCAACAGTCTCAACGCGATCTCGACGCTCGTGCTCGAGAAGCGCAACGACGACGCGGAAGCGACGATCCTCAAGCTGTCGCGCTTCCTCCGGCACACGATCGACGCCGATCCCGATCACTTCACGCCCGTCGGCGATGAAGCCGCTCTCCTCAAACTTTATCTCGACATCGAAGCGGAACGCTTCGGCGAACGCCTGCGGATCCGGTGCAAGATCCCCGCACACCTCGAAGATTGCCTCGTGCCGTCGCTCTTGATCCAGCCCGCCATCGAAAACGCCATCAAACATGGCGTGCAGCGCACGCCGGGCGTCGGCGAATTGCGCATCGAGGTCTCGCAGCAAGGCAAGCGCCTCATCACGGTCGTTGAAGACAACGGCCCTGGCCCGCCTGCCAAGATCACCGGCGGGGGCCTTGGCCTGCGCAACACGCGCGCACGCCTCCTAGGCCTCTACGGCTCAGACGCCTCCGTCACGCTCTCCGCGCGGCCGGAAGGCGGTGCGCGTGTCACGTTCGACGTGCCGCTCCGGCGCGCAACAATCCGCAAGCGCGCCTGATTGCCGCCCTGACGAGCGCGTGACTTGCGCTGCTGTCGTCTGGCTTTAGGGTCCGCCCCTTCACGGCGAACCCTGAGGGACACATTGGCGGCTGGCACCAGCTTCTGGGAGCGCGACACGACGCCCGGCTATCTGTTGATCGCCGCGACGATCGTGTCGTTCATTCTGCTCAACGGGCCGTGGGCGCACGGCGTGCACGACGCGCTCGAAACGCCGTTCGCCGTGTTCGCCGGCCACGATTTCAACATCCATCTCGTCGTCAACGACGCACTGATGGTGATCTTCTTCTTGTATGTCGGTCTCGAACTGAAGCGCGAGACGATCGAAGGTCCGTTCAAGAATCCGCGTGAAGCCGCATTGCCGATGGTCGGCGCCGCGGGCGGCATGGCTGCGCCCGCGCTCATCTATCTGGCCATCGCCGGCCAGGCGGACCCAAGCTACGTGCGTGGCTGGGCCATCCCTGCCGCAACCGACATCGCCTTCGCCGTCGGCGTGCTTGCGCTCCTAGGCGCGCGCGTGCCGAGCGGACTTCGCCTTTTTCTGCTCGCACTGGCGATCATCGACGACCTTGGCGCAATCCTCATCATCGCCTTGTTCTATTCGACGCATCTGACGCCCTGGGCGCTTGGCGGCGCGGCCGTGACGTTCATCGCAATGCTGCTGATGAACCGCGCCGGCGTGACGCGCCTCTCGCTCTATTGGATCGGCGGCGTCCTCCTTTGGTACTTCATGCTACGCTCGGGCGTACACGCCACCATTGCGGGCGTGCTCACGGCAATGACCGTTCCGATGCGCGACAAGGCTGGCGGCTCGCCGCTCATCGCCGCCGAACACGCGCTGAAGAACTGGGTTCAGTTCGCGATCATGCCAATCTTCGCGGTCGTCAACGCGGGCGTACCGCTCGCCGGCGCCGGATTGCAGACGTTCCTGCATCCTGTCGCGCTGGGCTCGGCGCTTGGCTTGCTCATTGGCAAGCCGCTCGGCATCGCGGGCGCAACGCTGCTTGCGGCGGCCGCCCTCAAGCGCCGCGCCCCGGCCTCGCCGATGCAGTTGGTCGGCGTCTCCATCGTCGCCGGCATCGGCTTCACGATGAGTCTTTTCATTGGCGCCCTCGCATTCGGCGCCGGCGACCTCGCTACGCCCGTGCGCTTCGGCGTGCTCGGCGGCTCGCTGCTCTCGGCCGTCCTCGGCCTGATCGTGCTGCGCCTTACGCTTCCCGCCGAGCCGCGCATCTACGATCGCCATCTCGCCCGCGAAGAAGAACTTGCAGAAGCGGAAGGCTTGATCGAAGACATCGACGAGCCAAAGAAGCGTTAGCGCGCCGCGCGCAGCCCGACAGTGAACGCACGCCCCTCGCCGGGAAAGTACCGGTCATTGCCGAACGCGAAGTCCGCGCGCTCGGCGTAGTCGGCGTCGCCTACGTTCCGCAGCGCTGCAAACAGCGTCACATCGTCCTGCGCGCGCCATTCGCCGCGCAGATTGAACACGTCATGCCCTGGGTAGCTGCGCGTGTTGGCTGCGTTGGTGAAATATTCGCCCATGTGAACCCATTCGAGCTCCACCTGCGCATCGGGCCGCACGTCCCATATTGCGCGCGCGTTCCATACCCAGCGCGGCGCGCCATCGACATCGTCGCCGCTTGTGATGCTCTCGCCCGCCCGCGTCACACTGTCGTTGAACCGATATGTGTGCCGCGCATACGTGACCCAGCCCGCAAGCGTCACTGTCTCCAGCACGGGAAACTCAGCCTGCGCCTCGATCCCCTCGTGGCGCGTACGCCCATTCGTCACCGTAAAGCCATCCGCGTTGCGGAACGCGGTGTCTTCTTTGTCCATCGCATAGAGCGCGATCTCAAAGCGCCCCAGTCCCAATACGCCGCGCCAACCAAGCTCCGCGCTATCGATCGTCTCCGCGCGCTGACCGCCTGGTGTTTGCGTCGTCTGCAGCGAATAAAGATCGACGATCTGCGGCGGCCGCGCTCCGCGCGCGAGATTGAGCCACATCGTGTTCGCATTGTCCGGGCGCCACAGCACCGCAAATTTCGGCGTCAGCTCTTCGAACGAATCTTCCCGGTCAGCCGCGCGCCGGAAACGGCCGAAGTCGCCATTCGGGGCGCGATTGTCGTACGCATAGGTCACGCGTTCACCACGCAACCCGGCTTGCACGCGCCACGAGGGGGTTATGCGCCAACCAACTTGCCCATAGAGCGCGAGCGCTTCCATATCGACGCTATAGTCGTAGTGCAGGCCCTGCACGTAACCTGCAGGCTGCGTGGCGCGTGACTGAAATTCGAAAACATCCCCTGCCGTCCAATCCCCGTCCGCGCCGATAATCGCATAGACGTCGCTCTCGGCGTCGTTCCAATACGCCGCCAGTTGAACGCCGCCGCCCTCTTGGCCCGTCAACTCCAGCGCACGCGAGGGAAAGAAAGAGAGCAGCAAAGCGCTATCGATCCACCGCGCGTAAGGCGTCGCCACAAAACGCCAATCGCCTGCCTCGCGCGATGCGGTTACGCGCGCGCGCGCCAGTTGCTGATCGCGGAACGCTTCCGGCGTAGGGTTGGTGCGCGCGAGCGTACGGTTCACGTACGCGTTCACGCCTTCGACGAAGCTCGCGGTCTCTTGGTTGAGGTTTTGCAACGCAAGCCGCGCTTCGATGTTCCACGCGCCCGCATATGCATCCCACCCGACAAGCGCGCTCTGCTGATCGACGCCCGCGTCGTCACGCCAGCCGCCATCGTGCGAGGCGGCGGCGCCAAGGTAGAAGAGGTGCGTGTCATCGACCGCGCCTTCACGTGTGCCAAACGCCGTCCATGCATTGCCAGCCGCGCGCTCGAATGAACCAAGCGCGAGTTCCGCCCCGGCGCGCCGCTCGCGCACGCCTGGCGCCGGCGTCAGCACGTTCACGATGCCATGCACAGCGTTCGAGCCGTAAAGCGCCGTGCCCGGCCCGCGTGTCACCTCCACGCCCGCCGCGAGCGGCAGCATCGTTTCGAAAAGCTGATTGACGTTGCCAAAGCCCGGCGCGCGGATCGGCACGCCGTCTTCGAGCACGAGAAATGATCCCGCGCTCTGCCCGCCCGTCAGCACGGGCGAACGGATAGCCGGCAGGTTCTCGACGCCGTTGTTGCGATGGATCGCAACGCCTGCGAGCCGGTTCAGCGCCTCACTCGGCGCCTGCGCGCCAATCGCGGCGAGATCGTCCGCCGTGAGACGCGCGACGTTCGACGCAACGTCGCCGGCTTCAACCGCGCGCCGCTCGCCCGTCACCACGATCTCCTGCGCGAACGCAGGAGTCGCAAGCGCAAGAACAAGGGCGAGCACCCCTCCCCCTGGGGGGAGGGGTAGGGGTGGGTGGCGTTCAGTCGCCGCACCGTTCGACGTATGGATGCGCACGTGGTCGCTCTGTTCGCCCCGCGCTGCATCTTGCGCCGGAGCGGCCGTTGAACGCCCCCCCTCCCTACCCTCCCCCCAAGGGGGGAGGGGCGCGTTCAACCAATCACTCACCGCTCCGCGCGATACGCAATCTGCGCTTCGCTGGCGACGTAGGCGCGGATCGCTTCGGCGTCGGCCGCGTTGATCCATTGCGTGAAGTTCGGCATGCCGAGCTGCTCACGCGAACCGTGGATCGTCTCGAGCCACGTTTGCTGATCGGCGAGCACGGCGCTGCGCCGGAGATCCGGCAGCACGCCCCCGCCAATCGCCGTCGAGCCGTGACACACCGCGCAGAACGAGGCGTATTGCGCGTTGCCGCGCGCGATCTGTGCGCTCGTCGCGCGCAATTGCGGCGGTTGCGGCGTCACGAGGCGCTCGAGGTTCGTAGCAGGCAGCGTCGCCGTGCCGCCAATGCGGAAGACGTTCACCCGCCCCGGCAGATTGTTGCCGTCGCGCGGCGCGGCAAAGCCCGCATTGAGGAAGAAGACGCTGCCGTAGCTCGCCAGCGTCGCGACATATTGCTGGCCCTCGATCTCATAGGTCATCGGCCCCGCAAGCGTTGCTGCCTGGTTGTCGAACTCCCAGAGCCGCGCGCCCGTTTGCGCATTGTAGGCCGCGATCTTCCCATCGCTCGTGCCTTGGAACACCAGCCCACCCGCCGTCGCGAGCGCGCCGCCGTTCCATGCGCCCGCTTGCGGCGCACGCCACACTTCACGCTGGTTGATCGGATCCCACGCGAGCAAGAAGCCGCGCACCGAATTGCGCACCGCACGGCGCGCCGCTTCTTGCGGCGGCAGCGCGGCGTGCACCGTGCCCGTATTCCAGCGGCCCGGGCGATACACGAACGCGGCGTCGTTCGTGTAGTCGAGCGGGATTTCTTGCGCTGGAATGTAAACGAGCCCCGTTTCCGGGCTCATCGCCATCGGGTGCCAATTGTGTGCGCCGAACGCGCTCGGTGCGATGATCGCCGTGCCTGCCGCATAGCGCGCATCCGCGTTCTCGATCGGCCGGCCCGTCGCCGTGTCCATGCCGCGCGTCCACGTCTGCGTGACGATGGGCGCGGCCGAGATTAGCGAGCAATCGTTGCGGTCGATCACATAGAAGAAGCCATTCTTCGGCGCCTGCATCGCCACACGCCGCTCTTGGCCGCCGATGTTCAGCGTCGCCAGCATGATGTGCTGCGTGGCGGTGTAGTCCCAGGTATCGCCCGGCGTCGTTTGATAGTGGCACTTGTATTCGCCCGTGTCGGGATCGACTGCGACGATCGAAGACAGGTAGAGATTGTCGTTGTTGACGACATTCGGCCCGCCCGGCGAGCGCACATCCCGGTTCCACGGGCTGCCGTTGCCGGTGCCAATCCAAAGCGTGTCGGTCTCGTTGTCGTAGACGATCGAGTCCCACACCGTGCCGCCGCCGCCGCTCGTCAGCCACGCGCCAGCTTCGCGATTCCACGTGCCGAGCGCTTGGTCGCGCACGCTGTCGCTGGCTGCGCCGTCAGGCTGGCGCGGGTTTGGCGTGGTGAAAAAGCGCCAGCGCAGGCGGCCATTGTCGGCGTCGTACGCGCTGACATAACCGCGCACGCCATATTCAGCGCCGCCATTGCCGATGAACACGAGCCCGCGCGCCACGCGCGGCGCGCCCGTAATCGTGTAGGGCTGCGCTTGATCGAATGTCAGCGTTTCCCAGAGCTTGCGCCCGGTGCGCGCATCGAGCGCGATCAGCAAGCCATCGAGCGTGGCGACGTAAACTTTGCCTTCCCACACGGCGACGCCGCGGTTCGCCACATCGCAACATGCATATTGTCCGCGCGAGCGCAGTGTTTCCGGATCGAACACCCAGAGTTCTTCGCCCGTCGCGGCGTTAATTGCGGAAACGATGCTCCACGCCGAGGTCACGTACATCACGCCATCGACCACGATCGGCGTTGCTTCCGCCGCGCGGTTCTCACGGAGCGGATAGCTCCACGCGAGCCCGAGCTGGCTCACGTTCTCAGTGTTGATGCCTTCGAGCGGGCTGAAGCGCTGCTCGGAATAGGTGCGCCCGTGCGCGGCCCATTCGCCGGGATGCTCATCGGCCGCGATGATGCGCGCCTCGTCGACGTTCGCTGTGTTGTTGCGATTGCAGGCCGCGACGAGCCCAACGATCAAAGCCGCTCCCGCGAGCACCAGCGCCGGTCTCATGTATTCCCCCTCGATCGAAGCGCGCCGTCTCACGCGGCGTCGCGCGCACCATAGCGAACCGCGCGCGCGCGCCTAGCTGCTGGAACGATGAGGGCGTTTTCGTTTGTCAAAGGCGCGCCGCGCCACGCAACGCAACGTCAGCCGCCAAAAACACAGCGGCCGCACCGATTGCTCGATGCGGCCGCGTGCGTGTTTCGCCTTATTATTTTTGTTCTGGGGCGTCTCCTCCCCGAAACGCGCGACCCCTGTGCTGCAAACGATGCGACGTAAGCGCGCACGAAAAGTCCTGCACAGATGATAGGCGGCGCGCCCCCAAGTCAAGCAGAAGTGGTCGCGAAACCGTCACGATCTGTGAAAAAATCTACTGTCGAGCCGAAGTAGTACGCGTTGCAGTGCAATTTTATTCTACACTTTGCCGCTCAGGTAACCAGAATAGGTCGGCTAGCTGAGCCCTGCCCGAAAAGCCGCCACCAGCGGATTGGGCCGCTCGAACACGAAGTCCGCCTCGAACACGCCGATCGAGCCGCCGATCAATTCCTGCAGCGCCGCGCAAACCGCGAACACGTTCTCCGCCGGGCAATAGAGTTCCAGCATCGCGCCTTCCGGCGAGCCCGCGAGCTTGCAACCAAGCTCAGCCGCGCGCGCGATCATCTTGTCGGCGCCCTGCGCACCGGGCGCGAGCCGGAGCAGCCGCACGGACTTGGCCCGCGCCCGCGCTTCGACGACGTCGAGCAGCTCGGCGAACGCTTGATGCGCCGCCTCGCTCCATGCCGCACGCCGGCTCGCGGCCAAATGCGCCTGGCTCTTGAGGATCACACCATCGCTGAGCGGCCGCAGGTGGTTTGCCGCCAGCGTGGCGCCCGTCGTGGTGATGTCGACGATCGCTTCGGCGACGCCCGACAGCGGCGCACCCTCCGTCGCGCCGGCGCTTTCGACGAGCCGATAATCCGCCACGCCGTGCGCATCGAGAAAGCGGTGCGCGAGCGTCAGATATTTCGTCGCGATCCGGAGCCGCTCGCCGGTGCGCGCACGGTGCAAGCGCGCGACTTCGGCGAGATCGCTCATCGCCGTCACATCGAGCCAGCTTTGCGGCGCCGCAACCACGAGATCGGCCCGCCCAAAGCCAAGCGGCTTCACCAGCGTCGCCGCGCTCAAATCCGGATCGACTTCGCGGAGGCCGTCTTCACCGACAAAGCCCGCGTGCGCCTCGCCCGCCTTCAGCGCGCGCGCGATCTCACCAGCGGAGATCAACCGCACCTCGATCGCCGGCATGCCGCGTAGACGCGCCGCGTAACCCCGCGCGCCGCCGTCCTGCGCAATCGGCAGGCCGCAATCGGCGAGATAGTCCGCCGCCTGCTCCTGCAAGCGTCCCTTCGAGGGGATCGCGAGAATGAGCGCGCTCATCGCGCCGCCTCCGTCAAGCGCGCCGGCCGAACGGCAAAGCCCGCTGCGCGCAAGCCCGCGCCGTCGCCCTTCGCCGCAGGCCACAATGCGCGCGCCAAACCGTCGTAGCGCCCGCCGCCGCCAAGGCTCGCGCGATCGCCAAGCTGCGGCGCTTCAAGTTCGAACACGAACCCGTCGTAGTACGAAATCGCGCGCCCGAGCCCGGGCGCAAACCGCGCATCGGCCGGCAGCGCGATGCGTTTGGCCAACGCCTCGTGCCGCGCGCGCGCCTGCGCCACCGCTTGCTTGGCGACTGCCCCGTTCTTCAACGCTGGCGAGCCTGCAAGCTTTTCAGCCTGCGCCAACCCATCGGCGGCGTTGATCGCCACAAGCTCACGCAACACGGCGCGCTGCGCATCGCTCGGCGGCGGCGCTGTTTCCATGCGGCCGCGCTGGCGCAAACGTTCCGCGATTTCCGTGATCGGCCGTCCGCCCACCGCCGTAATCTGCGCAAGCGACAGCAAATCCGCAACCGCCGCTTCCGCGTGATCGGGCGCCAGCGACGCCAACGCTTCCGCAAGTCCCGCGCCTTCCGCATCCATCGGCGGCGGCTTCAGCGCATCGAGCCG
>CAZXNY010000060.1:0-11152 GCA_964642205.1 uncultured Caulobacteraceae bacterium | reverse complement strand
CTGTAAATCTGCCCGCGAGAGCGTACGCTGGTTCGAATCCAGCCCCTTCCACCACTCCCCTTAGGCTTAATGGCCAAACCTCCATTCCAACGCCGCGCAGCGGGGCGGCCGTCGCCCAGCCAAGCGCCCCAGTTCGACCGCTTGCCGCGCCGCCAGTTCGAGGAAGAGACTGGCGGGCCCAGCTGGATTTGGGGCGTGCACGCGAGCCTCGCCGCGCTCGCCAATCCCGCGCGGCAGATCGAGCGCATCGTGGCAACGCGCAACGGCGCAGCGCATCTGCCGGAAGGGACAGAGGGCGTTCACATCCTCGATCCAGACGCGATCGACGGCATGTTGCCGCCAGGCGCGGTTCACCAAGGTCTCGCCGTCCGCGCATCGCCGCTCGCGCCTGTCGAACTTCACCAAGCCTGCAGCCCGCCAGACGGCCGCGCGGTGCTCGTTCTCGACGGCGTTACCGATCCGCAAAACGTAGGCGCTGCGTTTCGCGTCGCCGCCGCGTTCGGCGCGCGCGCGCTGGTTTTGCAGGATCGCAAATCGCCGCCACTGACCGGAACGCTCGCAAAGGCCGCAGCAGGCGCGGTGGAAATCGTGCCGCATGTGCGCGTGAGCAACCTGTCGCGCGCGCTCGAAGAGCTGACGGCGCTGGGCTACGCGACCGTCGGGCTCGACGGCGCCGCAAGCGATGAACTGTCCGCGGTGCTTGGTTCACGCCCGCTTGCACTGGTGGTGGGCGCAGAGGGCAAAGGCATGCGTCCGGCGGTCGCGACCGCATGCGAGCGGCTTGCGCGCATTCCCATCGCGCCGGCGATGGAAAGCCTCAACGTGTCCGTTGCAGCTGCTGTCGCGCTCTACGAGGCCCGCCGGCGCGTCTAGTGCGCGGCGGCAGGCTTGCCGCGGAAGATCACGCGTTTGATCGCAAAGAAAATCCCGATCACAATCAGATAGCCGACAAAGCGCGCGATCGATTGCTGCCAAAACGGTGCGTCAAACAACGGCGGCAGCCGGAACTCGCCGACGCCGGCCAGCACGGGCACGACCACATCAATGATGGCGTGCACGACCACGGCGAGCAGCGCGATGCCAAGCCACTGCCGCCATGTCTGCATGAAGATCGTCGCCGCGAGCGCGATCAGGATGGCGTTGAGCTGATTGGCTTCGTTGAACCCGGTTCGCATGAACGCCAACACGGAATCGAAGAACGGTTGCACGCTTTCCATCTCGCCCCTCTCGCACTGCCGGGCCTCTTAGGGCCCTCCCCGGCTCGCCCCGCCAGCTTCACGCCAGACGCTTGGCCATTTCAAGCCCGACGTAGCCGCGCCCAGCCACCACGATGCTGTCGGGCTCGCGGCCAAAAGCCTCGTAGCCGCACCGTTCGTAGAACCGGCGCGCCCGGTGATTGTCTTCCCTGCAAACCAGCTTGCACCAAGTGACGCCGGTCACACGCGCCTCGGTCTCCAGCGCGTCCAGGAGCGCATCGGCAGCGCCCGCCCCGCGCGCTGGGGGTACGACGTACATGGCGTTGATCCAGCCATTGTGACGGAGCTTCGCGCCTTCGGGCACGCGCAGCGAAACACACCCCACAAGGCGCGCATCCTGCTCGGCCCCGAACCAGCGCAGTGTGCGGATCGTCTCCAGGGTGCGCGAAAGCGGCCAAGCTGCTTCGTCTTCGTAGGCGGCGCCGAAGTCCTCGGGGTTTTCCGCAAGTCCCTGCAGACGCAACGCGCGTAAAGCGGCGGCGTCCGCCTCCAGGAGCCGCCGAACCGGGATCACGCGCTCTCCGGCCCGCCAAAGCGCTCGCGCCATGCAGCGACGTCGGTGTCCTCGATCTTGCGGAAGAGCACATCGGGCGGCGTGACCTTGGCGCCGCGCGGCAAGCGGTCGAGCAATTGAGCAGCTCGAACCGCCGGCCAGCTCGGCGCGCCGGTCAAACCAAACGCACTGCGGATCGTCTGCGCCGTCGTCGGCATGATCGGCGCTGCGATCTCGGCAAACAGCACACAGAGATTGAGTCCAACGCGCACACCGACAGCCGCTGCGTTGCGATCGGTCTTGATCGCCGTCCAGGGCGCAGCGCTTTGCAGATATTCGTTCCCAAGCGCCCAAAGCGCGCGCGTCTCGGCAGCCGCCTTACGAAACTCCATCGCCTCGTGATGCGCCGTCAGTTCCTTGAGTCGCACATCAATGTCCGCGAACAGCTTTTGCTCAACCGGGCCGGGCGCGCCGCCATCGGGGACGACGCCGTCAAAACGCGCTTCGCAGAACTTCGTGATGCGGTTCACGAAATTGCCGAACACATTCGCCAGATCCGCATTCACGCCGAGTTGGAAGTCCTCCCACGTAAACGTCGCGTCCGAGCTCTCGGGCGTGTTGGCGATGAGACGCCAGCGCCAAACATCGATCGGCAACAGCTCAAGCGCGTGATCGATAAACACGCCGCGCTTGCTCGAGGTCGAGAACTTGCCGCCGTAATAATTGAGCCAGTTGAAGCCCTTCAGGCGATCGACAAGCTTCCATGGCGCGTTCGACGCCGCGCCTTTGTTGAGCCCGAACAAAGTGCACGGAAAACCCACCGTGTGGAACGGCACGTTGTCCTTGCCCATGAACTCGACATAGGTGACGTCGCCCGCATCGGGCGCACGCCACCAGCGTTCCCAATCGGCATCATCCGCTTTGGCTTTTCCCGCGGCGCGCGCCTGCGCATCCGCCCACTCCCAAGTGGCGCCGATGTAGCCAATCGGCGCATCGAACCAGACGTAGAACACCTTGCCGGCAAGCGCGGTTGTGTTCGGGCGCCTGCCTTCGGGATTTGGCCCCCACGTTTCGGCGTTCACCGGCACGCCCCATTCAAGGTCACGCGTGATTCCGCGATCTTGCAGGCCCTCATCGAGCCACTTGTTCGCGATGGACGTGACCAACAGCGGCCAATCGGCCTTTCCGGCTATCCACGCGCGAATTTGTTCAGCGAACACGCTCTGCTTCAAGAAGAGGTGCGTTGAATCGCGAATCTCGATGTCCGGTGAGCCGGAGACGGCCGAACGCGGATTGATCAGATCCGGCGGATCGAGCACGCGCGTGCAATTCTCGCACTGATCGCCGCGCGCGCGATCGTAGCCGCAATGCGGGCATGTCCCGATGACATAGCGATCCGGCAGGAAGCGCCTATCGGCGTGCGAATAGACCTGCTTGGTCACGCGCTCTTCGATGAACCCCGCCTCCCAAAGCTCGCGCGCAAAGCGCTGCGTCAGCGCATGGTTCTGCGGGCTCGACGTGCGGCCAAAGTGGTCGAACGAGAGGTCGCAGCGCGCGTAGAGGTCTTTCTGAATGTCGTGCCATTTCGCGCAGAACGCTGCCGGCGTGACGCCCTCCTCCAGCGCGGAAAGCTCCGTCGGCGTCCCGTGCTCGTCTGTGGCGCAGATGAACAGCACGTCGTGGCCCTGCATCCGCCGGAACCGCGCATGCACATCCGCCGGCAGCATCGAGCCGATCAAATTGCCGAGATGCTTGACGCCGTTGACGTAGGGAAGCGCCGACGTGATCAGAATGCGGGTCATGGGAGAGACTACCAAGCGTGACTATGGACAAGCGAGCGCGGCCCGCCGCGCGGCGGGCGAAAAGAGCGTCACATTCGCCGAACGTCACTGTCTCGCATAACGCTCGCGATATAGCCGCGCCCGCGCCGGAGGCCAAGCGGCGCCGGTTTGGTCAAGTTTGGCCTAGGCGCGCCGACCCTTTGAGCTAGTCTCCCTACAAAGGGAGATGCTCATGAACGCCGCCGACTATCTCGCCCACGATGCGCTCGGCCTCGCTGACCTCGTCCGCAAGAAGGAGGCAAGCCCCGATGAGCTGCTCGATGCGGCGCTCGCCCGCCTCGAAGCGGTCAATCCAAAGATCAACGCGATCGCGCACCGCTTCGAGCATCTGGCGCGCGCGGAGATCAAGGCCGGCCTGCCGGAAGGTCCGTTCCGAGGCGTGCCCTTCATGACCAAGGACCTCAACGTCATGGTCAAGGACGCGCCGCTCACCAACGGCTCGCGCGCCTGGATCGGCAACGTCTCCAAGGAAGACGGACGCCTCGCGCAGCGCCTGAAGCGCGCCGGCCTCGCAATCTTCGCCTCAACCACGTCACCCGAACTCGGCCTCACGACGACGACCGAGAACAACCTCACCGGCAAGACATGCAATCCCTGGGCGCTCGATCGCATCGCCGGCGGCTCTTCCGGCGGCGCCTCCGCGTCGGTGGCGGCGGGCATCATCCCGCTCGCGCAAGCGTCCGACGGCGGCGGTTCGATCCGCATTCCGGCTGCGATGTGCGGCTTGTTCGGACTCAAGCCATCGCGCGGCCGCGTGCCGATGGGGCCGCGCGTCACCGATGGCTGGCTCGGCATGTCGACCGTGTTCGCGGTGTCGCACACTGTGCGCGACAGCGCCGCGTTGCTCGATTGCGTGCAAGGCGCCGAACCCGGCATGCGCTTTGGCGCGCCGCCGTCGCCTGAAGGCGGCTTCTTCAACGATTTCCGCAAACCGCCGGGCAAGTTGCGGATCGCTTACTCCGCAAAGCCCGCGAGTGGCGTGCCGATCGATCCGGAGGTCGCCAAGAGCATCGCGGACGCCGCCAAGCTTTGCGAAAGCCTCGGTCACCACGTCGAGGAAGCTGCGCCGCCGTTCATCGCGGAAGCAGGACCGGCCGTGCTCGCTGCGATTGGCTGCTGCGTGGCGCGAGACCTCGATGTTTGGGAAGAGGCGCGCGGCAAGAAGTTCGAAGATGGCGAACTTGAAGCCGTCACAGCGAACTATCGGCAATTTGCGTTGACGCGCACGGGCAAGGACGTCGCCTTCGCGGACCTTGCGATGATGCGCCAGGCGCTCGCGATCGGGCAGTTCCTGGAAACCTACGACATCATTCTGCAGCCGGTCACTGCCAAGCCGCCGGTGAAGCTCGGCCTGCTCTCCCTCGACGATCCGCAGCGTTTCGGCGCGGAAGTTTCGCAATTCTCGCCGTTCACCGCGATCTATAACCAGACCGGCCAGCCCTCGATGTCCGTGCCGTTGCACTGGACGGCGGACAATCTCCCGGTCGGCGTGATGTTCACGGCGCGTTACGGTGAAGAAGCGCTGCTGCTGCGGCTCGCAGCGCAGCTTGAGGAAGCCAAACCCTGGGCGGGCAAGCGCGCGCCGATCTAGGCGCTACGCTCCAGCGGCGTAGCGCCGGTACGCCGCTTCGAGGCGCGGCGCGTAAACATCCACCTGCCCCGAGCCATTGTAGCGCTCGGTCATCACGCGCCAGTTCTTGTCGCGCACGGCCTGCGTCAGCACGCGGTCGTGCAGCACATACGCTTCGAAGGCCGCAAGTTGGCGCGCCATGCTCTTGGACATATCCGCCACGAACGCTTGCGCCGTCGGAAAACCGCAGCGCTGGTAGTGGAAGCCCATCACCTGAAACGCGCCCCAACTCGCGGAAGCGACCGCAGCTTCAGGATCGAGCGCGAACGCTTCGCGCATCTGCGCCCAGCGTCCTGCTTGGTCGCGCGGATAGCGCGTGCGATCCCAACGCGGATACGAAATGTTCGGGTGGCTGCCGTCGTAGCGGCGCTGCGTGCGCTGCGAAAAGATGTGCGGTTCATAGAGGATAGTCGTCTTGCCATCCGCCTCAAAGCCCGAGCGGCCGCCGGTTTCGACTTGAAAATACGCGCGGATCACGGCCGGCTCGCACCCAAGCCGCTGCGCGGAGGCGACGAAATCGGCGGGCGTGAGCGGCGATGTCGTCTCTGCGATCAGCGTGTCGAAGAAGTGCCCCGCAGGGGTCGTCGGAAATTGCGGCGGCGCAACCTCCGGAGCGGGTGAAAGCGGCGGCGGCGCGCGCGGCGCTTCCATTTGCGGCGCAGTACGCGGCGGCGCGGTGCGCACGGGCGGCTCAGCGCGTCGCCGACGTCCGAACAGAAGCCCAAACAGCGAGTCGAGAATGCCCATCGCGCGCGCGTCTCCTACGCAATGCCTTTGATGCGGTTGTACGCTTCGCGCATCAAACGCCCGTAGCGCTCAACTTGCCCCGGCCCGTTGTACGCGCGCGCAAAGCCTTCCCAATCGAGCCGTTGCAATTCGTCCGCGAGATTGCCCGAGCGCACGAACGCTTCGAACGCCGCGAGCTGCCGGACGTGGCTCTTCGACATGTCCGCGACGAACGCCGTCGCGGATGGGAAGCCGCACCGCGCGTGGTTGGTGCCTAAGATCTGGAAGAGGCCCCAGCTTGCCGAAGCGACCGCGGCTTCCGGATCGAGGCCGTACGCTTCGCGCAATTGCGCGTAACGGCCTGATTGCGTGCCCGGATAGCGTGTGCGGTCCCAACTGGGGTACGAAACGTTCGGGTTGGACGAATCGAACCGGCGCTGCGTGAGGCGCGAAAAGATGTGCGGTTCGTAGAGAATGATCGGCCGTCCATCGGCGCTAAAGCCACTTGGGCCCGCTTCGACCTGAACAACGGCTTGGATCGCCTCGACCTCACAGCCCAGGCGCTGGGCTGCGGCAGCGAAGTCATCGCGTGACAGCGCCGCGCGCGTTTCGGCGACCAAGCTGTCAATGTAATTCGCGCCACCGCCTTGCTGACGCACGACCTGCGCGTAAGCGTTGGCCAGCGCAGTGGCGTATTGGCCTGCACCAGCTTCGCCCTCGTAACCGCGCGCGAAGTTCGCCCAGTCCTTGTTCTTCAACGCATCAACAAGCCCTTGGCTGCGCAGATAGCGATCGAACGCCGCAAGTTGCCGCGCTTCGGACTGCGAGATGTCCTGCACGAAGGCGTAGACGGTTGGATAGCCGCACGCCGCGAAATAACGGCCCGGCGTTTGGAATGCGCCCCAGCTTGTCGCGCCAAGCGCAGCTTCGGGCGCGAGCGCGTAAGCTTCAGCGACCTTCGCCCAACGCGCGGCTTGTGTGCCGCCAAGATCGGCGCGGCGCACAGTCGGCTGCGAAACGTTGGGGTTCGACGCGTCGAAGCGCCCGCCCGTGCCTTGCGAGAACCAGAACGGCTCGAACAAGATCAGCGGGCGCCCGTCCGCAAAGCCAGCGCCGGCGCTTTCGACGGCGATCACGGCGCGCAGTGCTGCGGCTTCGACCCCAAGGCTTTGCGCCAACGCGTCGATCTGAGCAGCGCTCAAGCGGCTCGCGTCGGTTGCGCGCAAATTCTCAAGCGCAAACCCAGGCGGCGCGCCCGTGTGCTGCGGCGCTTGCGCGGGCGGCGAAAGCGGTGGCGGTGCGGGCGGCGTTGGCAATGGCTGCGCCGGCGGCAGCGGCGTTGTCGTCACCGGTGGTTCAGGCGCTGGCGCAGGAGGCGGCGGCGGAGTGGGCGCAGGCGCCGGTGTTGGCCGCGGCGGCGGAGGCGGCGGTGGAGCGGGGCGCGGCGGGGGTGGCGGCGGAGGCGGTGGCGGCGCGCTGCTGCGCCGCCGCCCAAAGATCGCACCGAAGATGCTGTCCCAAAAGCTCATGGCGATCCCCTAGGCCATACGCCCTAAGCCGTCAGCGACGGCGGTCACTTCGTTAACCTTGAAAAGCTCGCCCTGCCAGCGAGAAAGCCCGCGCTTAGGAGCCGCTCGGGCGTGCGTTGAAGAGGCGTGACATCGCCTCAAGCTGGCTGCGCGCGGGCCCAGGCGGCGGCCCCGTGAACTGCGGCGGGTCAAAGCGCCCTGGGAACATCAACGCTTCCCAATCGGGCTCATCCTTGCGGCGGCGGAAGTAGTCCTCCCCCGCGCTGCGCCCAATTTCATGCAGGCACGCGAGCACAGCTGGGTCCTCGGTCGCCATGTCCTTGAAGGCTTGGAGAGTCGCCTGATCGTAATTGAGCCCAAGGCGGCGCATCTCCGCGTCATCGTCGAGGCGCGCGTCGAAGCGTTGGAAATGCAGCACTGGCACCGGCGAAAGGTGCGCGCCCACCATCTCCTTCAACTCGCTATTGATCCGCCACGGCTTCGGCGGCGCCGACAGCGCCTGCATCGTCACGAGCGTGTTGAGCGAAGCGTCATGGATCATCGCTTTGAGCGCTTCGACGGCCTGCGCCGCCGCAGGCGCCAGCGCGTAGAGCTGTGATCGGCGCAACGCTTCTTGCGTGATGCACGGGCGCCAATAGCCCGTACCGACAGACGTCATCATCAGCCTGTCATCGCCGGACTGCCAGCTGAAGCCATATTGCTTGAGCGTCGCGACCTTGAGCAATTGCAGGCTCGGATCGTTGAGCGCGGCGACGCCGCCGTCGACGAAAACGCCGTCAACATCCGCGCCCAGCGGCGTCGGCTCATTCTCCGGCGCCAAGCGAATGCGCCGCTCCTCAAAGAATGTCGGCGCCGCAGCGCTCGCGAGCACCAGCTTCCGGATCAGCAGGCGCTTGTTCGGAAACCCGCCCGGCGGACCTTCCCAATAGACGGAGCGCGGGTTGTTCGTGAGCGTCCACGCAGCGCCCGTATCGATGCGCTTGGCGAACACGGCAAAGCCCGTGCGCAGAGCGGGCGAGCCAAGTTCGTGATCGCCAAGCTCGCGCTTTAGCGCCGCTTCCAAGCGATCGGCGTCGAAGCGCGGCTTGCGGATACCCGCGTTGGCGCCCTCGCTTTCGAACACGTTCGGCGCGAGTTCGCGATAGAGCTGCGACACGTCATCGACGCTTCGCCCCATGGCCAGCGCCGCCGCGATGATCGACCCCGTCGAGGTACCGCCGATCAGGTCGTAATAGTCGCAAAGGCGGAAATTCTTGTCGCCGCTACGGCGCTTCAGCCGGCGTTCGATCTCACCGAGAATGCCGGACGCGAGGATGCCCCGCGCGCCGCCGCCGTCGATCGAGAGGATGCGCTTGGGGCCTGCGCCGAACAGGTGCTCGTCCAGCTTGCCACGCCCGCCTGCGGCCATCGTCTCTCCCTCCCAGCAGCGGCCTCTATATCGGCTCCGCAACGGGGCGCCAGCCCTCGCCTGCACTGCGTTGGCGTGGCGCCTTGGCGAGCCTCCGGCCGGCGCCTTAAGTGCCGGCCATGACAACGCTCACCGTCGCGCTGTGCATCCGCAACGAGGCCGCGAACCTACCCGCGTGCCTCGCCTCGGCGCGCTTTGCCGATGAGATCGTTGTCCTCCTGGATCGCTCGACGGACGAGAGCGCAGCCATCGCCCGCGCAACCGGCGCCAAAGTGATCGAAGGCGCCTGGGAAATTGAGGGGGACCGGCGCAACGCCGCCATCGAAGCCAGCGCGGGGCCTTTCATCTTGGAACTCGACGCGGACGAGCGCGTCACGCCCGCACTGGCGGATGAAATCCGCAGCAGCATCGAGAGCGCGGGCGCGGACGTGTTCGTGATCCCGTTCGACAATCACGTGGGCGGCCGGCGCATCCGATACGGCTGGGGCGCCTACAATGGGACTCAGGCCAAAGCGTGCCTGTTTCGCAAAGGCTCAAAGGTGTGGGGCCGCGAACGAGTCCACCCCACCATCACCTTCACGGGCGCGCGGCGCGTGCTCTCCGCGTCCATGCTCCACTACGTGTATGCGGACATCGCCGCCATCGTCGCCAAGCTGAACCGTTACTCCGATTTGCGCAGCCAAGACCTCGCCGATACCGGCGAAGCAGGCTCGCGCGCGGCAAATGTACGCCGCTTTTTTTCGCGCTTCTGGAAGGCTTATGTGAGTCGAAAGGGCCATCGCGAGGGCGCGGTAGGTTTTGCGCTCGCACTTATGGCTGGGCTCTTCCCATTGCTCTCGCACCTGAAGGCGCAAGAAATATTGGCGCGCCGGTCTCCCAGCGCGCCAACTTCGTCAACGTGAACTGAGCGCTAGTTGCGCGCGCCGTGCGCGATCGCACCGCCGACCGCGCCGATCGCAGCGCCCGTTTTGGCGCCTTCCTCAGCGTCGCCATCGCCCGTGTTGTTGCCGACTGCCGCGCCGACTGCGCCGCCAACCACTGCGCCGCCAGCCGCCGCGCCCAGCGTTCCGCATGCGCTCGTCGCGGCAACCATCGCGGCCACCAGAAGATATTTCCAGCTATCCATGATCTCTCTCCGGTTCAGATCCCGTATCGAGCCGCAAACGCGGCCCGCGGGCGCTGGTTCCGGAATTCGCGCGATGCGCGTGCCGCCAGAGGGACTCGAACCCCCGACCCCCTGATTACAAATCAGGTGCTCTACCAGCTGAGCTATGGCGGCGCGGCGCCGTTGTGACCGGTTTTCCGGCCGGACGGAAGCGGGCCGGGAACCGTGAGACTATGTCGCGCGAACGCCCCTTGCGCGCGGACGCGCGGAGCAGTGTTGTTCGCATCACGTTTTGGGGAGCCGCATGATCCGCCGCACGCTTTTCGCCGCCGTCGCCCTCGTGGCACTTGCCGCTTGCTCGCAACCTGCCGCGCCGCCCGCCGCAACGGGCGCAAGCCCCGCTTCCGCCGCCGCGCCTGCGAGCCCCGCTGGCCTCACGCCGGAAGAAATCACCACCGCCGTCGCCGCGCTCCCGGCGCCGTACAGCCAAGGCGATTACGAAGCGGGCCGGCGCGTCGCCGCGCAGTGCCGTTCGTGCCATACCCTCAATGAAGGTGGCCCCAACCGCGTCGGCCCGAACCTGCACGGCCTCTTCGGTCGCGCGGCCGGCTCACACGAAGGCTTCAACTATTCGGACGCCGTCAAGAACTCGGGCATCACCTGGACGGAAGCCGCGCTCGATCAGTGGCTCTCGGGCCCCCGCACGTTCCTGCCGGGCAACCGCATGAGCTTCCCGGGCGTGCACGATGAAACGCAGCGCCGCGATCTCATCACGTTCCTGCACGTGGAAACGGCGCGCTAAACGGCGCGCCTATTCCGCGGCCTGCGCCGCGCCATCCTCGTACGCTTCGATTTCGCGCGCCGTCGTCTCGGGCGAACGCGTGTAGCGCGCGAGCAAATCGTAGAACACGGGCACGACGAACAACGTCAGCATCGTCGCGACCACGAGACCGAAGAAGATCACCACGCCGATCGTCATCCGGCTTTCGCCGCCCGCGCCATGCCCCAAGATCAACGGGATCGCGCCTACGACAGTGGCGATGTTCGTCATCAAAATCGGCCGGATGCGTAGATCGGACGCTTCCAAAATTGCTTCCCGGATCGAACGCCCCTCGTCGCGAAGCTGATTGGCGAACTCGACCAGCAAGATGCCATTCTTCGCCG
>CAZXNY010000059.1:0-11186 GCA_964642205.1 uncultured Caulobacteraceae bacterium | reverse complement strand
GAAGCCGGCGCGATCGTGCGCGACTTCGCGAACGGCGAAGCGCGCTTCTCTCTCTTGCTCGCGAAACGTGACGGCGTGATCCGCGCCTACGAGAATCGCTGCCCCCACGCGGGCGCGCCGGTAGAACGGATGGACGGGCGCGTGCTCGTGCTGCAGGGGCGCTTCATTCTGTGCACCGCGCACGCGGCGACATTCGCGATTGAAACGGGAGCGTGCGCCGGCGGGCCTGCAGGCAGTGAGCGCGGCCTCACGCCGGTCCCGATCGTGATCGAGGCCGGCGTGATCAAGCGCGCGTAGTTACGTGCGTTCTGACGGCGTGAGGTTCGGATCTTCACCGTCGTCGTAATCGGCTTCTTCGCGGCGGCCACGGTTCATCGCGCGCGCGACCATGTAGCCCACACCTGCGAGCGCGGCGACGCCAGCGGCGATCCATGGGAACATGCCGCCCAGCAAGCCGCCGCCCGTTTGCGTGGTGTCCGTCGGGCCAGCCGCGACCATTGCGGCTTCCGCTTGGGGATCGGCCGGCGCGTTGCCGGTAACGAGCATCGGCAGCGTCCAATCCGATGCGCGATCCGATTGCGCGTTGAAATCGCTGTGACGCTGGCCAGCGCCGAACGCGACCATGGTGAGCATGTCGGGCGCGGCGGCGGTGACGGCGCCAAGCTGATCGGCGCTGCCAACAGTAGTGAGACCGGCAACGCCGTTGCGACCTAGCAAACGTTGTTCGTGACGCAGATCGCGCCCGCCCGAACCGGGCGCTGCGGAGCGTTCAGCCCAAGACAGCGTCGGCCCAGCTTCAGCGTATGAAGGCACAGCCGCGAAGCCTTCGAAGGGGCGGTTCTGCCCGACGCGCGCGGCCCGCACGTCGGCTTCAAGAGTCGGCGCGGTGAGTTGGCTCGCGCTTGCGCTCGAGATGTGGCCGATCGGCTGATAGCTGACGACCGTGCCCCACACGTCCGGCGCGCGCGGATCGGCGCCGGCGGGCAACAGCAGGCCAAGAATGTCGCCTTGCGGATTGGCAGCGCCGCTGCGCTGCAGAAAACCGCGCGCTTCGTCGGCGGTGTAGTAGCGGTAGCCTTGCGGCACATTGATCGCGAGGCCGGTGGAGCCAGGCAACGTGATCGCGCCGGTTTGTCCAACGGGCGCTGGCGTCGCGGCGGGCTCAGCAGGAACGGGCGCGGCGCGCACGGGCGCTTGCGCCGCCGGCGGTGCAACGGGGGGCGCGGCCACATCGGGCGTCGCGACGGCAGGGCCATCGGCGTAAGCGGGCGCGGCGCAAACAGCAGCGATGATTAGGGCGCGCGCAAGCGCAGGAAGGCGCATTTAGGGTTCTCCCTCGTCGTCCAGCGTCCGCTCCCCAGCGGGTCGTGGCGGGCACTGTTAACCAAACTTTTCCGGGCTGTCCCGCGCTCAACTATTACAAGCAGCCCTAAGTTCGCCGGCGTGCTTCTCGAGCGCGGCGATGATCGCGCCGCGCCAGTCTTCAAGACTGACGTCAGGGCGTGCGGCCTCCGGGTAAAGCACCGACCGCGACGCGCTCACGACCCCGCCGGCGAGGCCTGTTCCCGTGCGCGTAAAGCCGGCGACCGCGTCTTGCGCGGTTCCGCCCTGCGCGCCGTAACCGGGCACTAGGAAGAGCGCACGGGGCAAGATTGCGCGGAGCTTGGCGGCTTCCGCAGGGTAGGTCGCGCCGCACACCACCATGAGGCCGGACCAGCCGCATTCGCCCATCAGCCGCGTGACGAATGGGAGCACCATGTCGGCGGTGCGCGTCCAAAGCGGCTCACCGTTCACTTGCTGATCCTGCAGATCCTTCGCGCCGGGATTGGACGTGCGCACCAATACGCACACGCCCTTTGCGTTCGCTTCCGCGACCTTCATGAACGGCTCTATCGAGTCGCGGCCGAGATAGGGATTCACCGTCACGCAATCGGCGTTGAAGCCGGGCGCGGCGCCGATGGTTGCGCGTGCATAGCCTTCTGCAGTCGTGCCGATGTCGCCGCGCTTGGCGTCAAGCAAGCTGATCATGCCCGCCGTCTGCGCCATTTCCGAAAGCACGCCAGCGGCGAGGTAGCCATCGGCGCCATATTGTTCGAACAGGCCAAGCTGCGGTTTGAAGACGCCCGCGCGCGGGCCCGCGAGTTCGATGAAGGCTTCGCCGAAGCGCAACACTGCGCGGATATCGGCTTTTGCATCGCCGAAGAAATTGGGAATGCGTTCGGGAAACACGTCGAACCCGACACAGAGCGGGCTTCCGGCGCGTTTGACGTTTTCAACGAGGCGGTCGGCGAACGCCGCTGTCAAAACAATCTCCCGGGATTGGCGATGCAGACGACCTGCGCCACCGCCAGGCCCCGCCGGAGATTATCGGACTGCTCGCCGTAATTGTCAGGCGTCAAACGGGGCGCCGGCTCCCCTTCGGCGGTTACATTCTCGACACGTAGCAGGCGCAGCAACGACGTCGGCGCCGCCGTGTAGATGCGTCCGCGCCGCGCCGATTCCGCAACCGTCACGCCGATCACCTGGCCATTGCCCGCGAGCGCTGGCCCCCCGCTCATGCCGGCGAGCGAGCCGGAGAGATCGCCGGTGCGCCCAATCTCGGCCCAAGCGAGCACGGGTTCTGCGAACGAATAGCGCCCGCGCGCGATCAGCGTTTCGCGGCCAATGAGGCGGGACGCAGCCTCGCCACTGCGGCCTTGCGGAAAGCCGACATGGAACGCGGTTTGTCCCACGCGCAGGCGCTGCTCGGACGTATCGAGCGCGAGCGATTCCGGCGCGCGAAGCGTCTTAAGGAGCGCAAGGTCTGCGAATTCGGCGATGCGCCGGTCGGTGACTTCCACCGCCGCGCCGCGGCCAACCACGATGCCGACCTTGTCGCATTCGTCGACAACGTGGCGCGCCGTAACCCACCAGCCGTCACGGCTGATCGCGAACGCCGTGCCGAGGCCGGAGGACACCGGGCCGACATCGACCAGCACTTCAGGATCGTACACCGAAGGCGGCGGCAGCACCTGGCCAAGGTCTGGCCCGTCCGGAATCGCCGGCGGCGCATCGTGCCGCTGATCGATGCGAAACAGCACGAACACGAACGCGGCCACGACCAGCGTGTAAATCAGCCAGTCCGGTATGAAGCGCATTCCGGCTTACGCCGCGCGGAAGAGGCTAAGCGCGGGATCGGACACCGCGCCGGAGAGAATGAGCGCGATGCCGATTTTCACGCTCATCAAGAAGATCGCGGCGGCGACATCGCCTTCGGCGATTCGGCGCGGCAGGCCGCGCAAGAAAATGTCCGTGACGCGAAACGCGATCAGCTGGATCAGCAGTGTCACGATTCCCCAGATCACCAGATCCATCAGCCCGAAGGCATGTTCGAGACACGCGCCCAAAGGAATGGCAAGGCCGACCACAACGCCGCCGAACGCGAGCGCGGCGGATGGATTGCCCGCGCGTATGAGGGCCAGCTCCTTGTGCGGCGTCATCAGCACGTAGAGGATCAGTGAGACGATGAAGAGCCCGAGCGCGGCGCCGAGCTGGATCATAAAGTCGGGAAATCCGGCCACGAAGGCCGTCACCGGCGAAAAATCCATGTCTCGCACCCTCGCTTGCGACGCCGCCGGTGGCCGTAGCGCCTGCGGCGCTGGGGCGCAAGCACGGCAGGCGGCGCTATCCCTATCTGGAAGGGTGCGGGACGTTGGCGGCACAGGAGACACGCAATGAGCGAACGGAAAGCAGCGCTGGTCACCGGCTCAACCAGCGGCATCGGCCTTGGGATCGCGACGGCGTTCGCGAAGGCCGGCATGGATGTGATGCTCAACGGTCTTGGCGATGCGGCCGAGATTGAGCGCACGCGCGCCAAGCTCGCCGCGGAAACCGGCGCGAACGTGCAGTTCAATGGCGCCAATCTCATCACGGCCGAAGGCTGCGAAGCGCTTGTGCGCGCGACGGAAGCGGCTTTCGGCAAGGTCGATGTCATCGTCAACAACGCGGGCGTGCAGTTCGTGAGCCCGGTTGAGGATTTCCCGCTTGAGAAGTGGGATCAGATCATCGCGCTCAATCTCTCCGCCGCGTTCCGCACCATCCGCCCCGCGCTCGCCGGCATGAAGGCGCGCAAATATGGGCGCATCATCAACATCGCGTCCGCGCACGCGCATGTCGCGTCGCCGTTCAAGTCGGCCTATGTCTCGGCCAAGCACGGACTGCTGGGGCTCACGAAGACCGTCGCGCTCGAAGGCGCGACGTTCAACGTCCGCTGCAACGCGATTTCACCGGGCTACGTGCTGACGCCCCTCGTCGAAGCGCAAATCCCAGACACGATGAAGGCGCGCGGCATGACGCGCGAGCAGGTCGTCAATGACGTGCTGCTCGCGGCGCAGCCGACAAAGGAATTCGTGCGCATCGAGGATGTCGCCGCGCTGGCGCTGTTCCTAACGACGGATGAGGCCTCCGGCTTCAACGGCGCGGCGCTCAACATCGATGGCGGCTGGACGGCGGCGTGAGCGCGGTAAAGCGCATCAACGTCGCGCTCCAAGGCGGCGGCGCGCTCGGCGCTTTCACGTGGGGTGTGCTGGAGCGGCTGCTGGAAGACGACCGCATCGAGATCGCGGCCGTCTCCGGCGCATCTGCCGGCGCGATGAACGCCGTCGTGCTCGCGGATGGGTTCGGCCAAAGTTCAGATAAGACCGGCGGGCGTGAGCAAGCACGCGCTGCACTGCGCCGCTTCTGGGAGGGCGTCGCGCGCGCGGGCGCATCGAGCCCGTACCGCCGGACGCCGATGATGAAATTCCTCGGCGCCTTTGCGCCAGCGTGGGCGAGCTGGGGCGCGTGGGCCGATGCGATGACGCGCGTCGCCTCGCCCTACGATCTCAACCCGCTCAACATCAATCCGCTGCGCGAGGTGGTGGATGAGCTGGTCGACTTCGCGCGCGTGCGCGCCTGCGAGCAGCTCGGCGTGTTCATCGCCGCGACGAATGTCGAAACCGGCAAGGTGCGCGTGTTCAAGCGCGACGAGTTGACGGCCGACCACGTGATGGCCTCGGCTTGCCTGCCGTTGATCTTCCAGGCGGTCGAGATCAACGGCACGCCCTATTGGGACGGCGGCTACATGGGCAACCCGCCACTCTTCCCGTTATTCGACGCGAACGACAGCGCCGACGTGATGATCGTCCAGATCAATCCGCTGACCCGCAAAGGCGCTCCGCGCACCGCGCCAGATATCCTCGCGCGCATCGATGAGATCACTTTCAACGCGAGCCTGCTGCGGGAGCTGCGCGCCATCGAATTTGTTCAGCGCCTCCTTGCCGAGAACCGGATCGAACAGAGCCGCTACAAGGACATCCTCGTCCACGTGATCGAGGATGAGCGCGCGCTCGCCAAGTTCGGCGCTGGCGCCGACATGAACACCGATCTCGCCTTCCTGGAGGAGCTGCGAAAGATCGGTCACGCGACATGCGCCTGCTGGCTGACGACCCACTTCGAGGCGCTGGGCGCGCGCTCGACGGTCGATCTGCGCGCCATGTTCGCGGGCGAATGACGGGCGCGTTTACGGCTCCTTAGCCAACATGAACGAAGCTTTGCGCATGCTTATGCGCCGCGCTCTGATCGCAGGTCTCTTGGTGTGCGCGGCCGCGCCCGCCGCACTCGCCCAACCCTCAAGCGGGGGCGGCGACACATCGCGCGAGGCGCAGCGGCTGACGTCCGCGGAATCCTACGTGCCGATGCCGACGCTCTCGACCGCTGTGATCACCAACGATCGCGCGCGCGGCTTGCTGGTGGTGGACTTCGGCGTCGATGCGCCGGACGCTGCGCTGCGCGGCCGTGTGGGCGCGATGCGCCCGCGCTTGATCGACGCCGTCCGCTCCGCGGTCTCGACCTACGCGTCGACGTACTATCGCGACCGCACCGCGCCCGATCCGGATACGCTCGCGCGGCTTATGCAAACGGCCGTCGACCGCACGATGGGCCGCCAAGGCGTGCGGCTCTTGCTTTCCAACATCGTCTACCAGCGCCGGCAGGGCTAACGGCGCTTAGCGGCCGTTGCACGCTGTCGGCATGATCAGCGCTGCGGGGCTGCCTTCGCGCGTCGGGCGCCACAGATCGGCGCGGCCCGGAATGGTGGCGACGATCGCGCCGTCCTCGTTCACGATCGAACGATCGAGCACGGTGAACTCGCTCGCAGCGCACCGGTAGCGATAGCGCACGTGCTCGACGTGGTAGCGCACCGTTGTCTCGAAATTCCCTTCCGTCGCCGCGTAGAGCTGCGCTTGCGTATAGCGCACGCGGATCGTGATCTCGGCCTCGTTGTCGCCGCAGCGGCGAATACTGGTCCGGTTGAATTGAATGTCGCCGCCGCCAGATTGGCGCGCGAACAGCAGCCAGTCCGGCTGACCCGCCGTTGTGCGCAGCGTGATGACCGCGGCCGGATCCTCGCAGCTGGCGGGCAGCGCCACCGGAGCGGGCGCCGGTCCGGCGAGCACGGGCTCGTCGCTGCAGGCCGAAAGCATCAGGGAAAGCGCGGTGAGCGAGTAGAGCAGGGGGCGCAGCAAGCGGGCCTCGTGAGTGTTGAGTGCAGGCATCGTACTGCGCGTCAAACGCGGCGGCTACGCGGCAAGGTTCCGCGCCGGCGTCCGGACATGCTCGGGGCGCACGCCGATCCCGATGAACCGCGCTGGGAAGCGCTGCAGCCAGGGCACGCCGTTCAAGAGCCGGAAGGGCAGCGGCGGCCGGCCAAGCGGGCCGCCCGCCAGCAGCGGATCGATCAGATTGTTCTGCGCGGCGATCTGCATCGCCTGGGTGGCGCGCGTCGGGAACATCCGCCGCTGCTGGACACGCGCGAGTTCGCTGTCGCTGGCGGCGCAGCGGGCGTTCAGCGGCGCGGCCAGGATGTTCGCGGCCGCGATCGCGTCCTGAATGGCGAGGTTGATGCCGACGCCGCCGACCGGGCTCATCGCGTGCGCGGCATCGCCGATGAACAGCAGCCCCGGCTTCCACCACGGCCCGTCGATCCGGTCGACGCGCACGGTGAGCAGCTTCACCTCGTCGAGGCTCGCGATCTCGTCGGCGTTGTCCCGGCGCGTCTGCTTGGCGATCCGCGCGCGGAAAGCGTCGAGGCCCTGCGCGAAAATCTCGTCGGCGCCGCCCTTTCGAATGATCAGCGCGCACTGCCAGTAATCGCCGCGATAGAGCTGGATCAGCATCTGCCCTTGCGCGATGCGGCCGAGCACGACGTGGCCGTCTTCCGGCCGGTGCTTGAGCTTGAACCAAAGCACGTCCATCGGCGCGCCAAGGTCGCGCACTTTGACGCCTGCCGCGTCCCGCAGCCGAGAGCCGCGCCCGTCCGCCGCGATCGTGAGCGGCGCGCGCAGCTCGCGCACCGCGCCGCCGATCTCGGCGCGCACGCCGGAGACGGCGCCGTTTTCTTCGATGAGGCCGACCGCCTCGGCTTCCATCAGAAGCTTGAAGGTCGGCAGCTTGCGCGCTTCGTCCGCCAAAAAGTCCAGGAACTCGTATTGTGGAATGAACACGAGGCGCGGATGCGGTGTTTTCAAAGCGCCGAAATCCGCGAGACGAAGCATCGTCTCGCCGTACTCGATTTCAACATGCTGCACGTCTTCATGCGGGCGCTTCAGGAATTCCATCAGCAGACCGAGCTCGTGCATCACTGTGAGCGTGGAAGGGTGAATCGTGTCGCCGCGAAAATCTCGCAGAAAATCAGAGTGCTTTTCCAACACCGTTACGTCGACGCCCGCGCGCGCCAGGAGAAAGCCGCACATCAGCCCCGCCGGCCCCCCGCCGGCGATAATGCAGGTCGGCTCGCGGCTCACGCTTAGGCCTTCGCCGCTTCGTCCATGAATTTCGCGAGCGCCACATCGAGCGCGGTTACGCCGTCCGCGTCATGCGTTGCGAGCGTCACGTCCACCTTGTTGTAGACATTGCACCATTCCGGGTGATGGTCGTGTTTGTCGGCGTGAAGCGCGGCGCGCGTCATAAAGCCGAAGGCGGCGTTGAAGTCGGCGAACTTGAAGCTTTTGAACACGGCCTCGCGCCCGCCATCGGCGGCGCGCCAGCCCGGCAGCTGCTTCAGTGCATCGTCGAGCGGTATTCTTGTGGGGCGGGGCATGGCGTTTCTCCGTGGGCGTTGCACAATACAGCCAAACGCGAAGCGGAGAGAAACGATGCGCCCGGTTGTGCAAGCAGGCTTGATCGCGCTGGCCCTCGGCGCTGCCGCGCCGCTCGGCGGGTGTGTGCTCGACGATATGTGGAGCGAGAGCGCCCGCGATGAGTGCGCCCGCGAGAGCAGCGGCTCGCGCCAGATGGATTGCAACGATCGCGTCGACCGGATCGAGCGCGACAGGGACGGCCGCTAGGCGCGCTATGCCGCGCTTCCCCAGCCGGGCGCGGCTAGGCTAAGCCCGCCGCGTGCGTACGCCGCCCTTGATCGCCCTTGTCGCCGTGATGCTCGTCACCATGACGGGTTTTGGCGCGTTCCTGCCGATCTTCCCGTTTCTGGCGATGGAAACGGGCGCGCCCGCCGCGCACATCACCTGGGCGTTTGGCGCTTACTCGTTCGGCCAGTTCGTCGCCGCGCCCCTCTGGGGCCGCCTCAGCGACCGCATCGGGCGCAAGCCCGTGCTCGTGATCAGCATGATCGTCTCCGCCGTTGCCTACATCGCGATGGCCCACGCGCACACGATGCTGGAGATCGGCGCCGCACGCCTCTTCAGCGGTTTGCTCGCCGGTGGCTCGACGGCCGCCTTCGCGGCTGCGGCCGATCTCGCCGACGATAGAACGCGCGCGCGCAACATGGGGCTGCTCGGCGCCGCCGTTGGCTTTGGGTTCATCGCAGGTCCCGCGATCGGCGCCTTGCTGGTGAGCGCCTCGCCGACGCACGAAGACTACGCACGCATCTGTTACGTCTCGGCAGGCCTCGGCTTTGCGGCGGCGCTCATGACCGTCTTGCTCTTTCAGGAAACCCGCGTGCGCGATCCGAACGCCGCGCAGGCGCGCACCGCGTCGTTCTCGCTGTTGAAGACCAAACCCGCGCTCACGCTTTTCATCGTCACCACGCTCGTGTTCATGGCCGCGCAATCGCTGATGGAAGCGACGTTCGGGCTATGGGCCAACGCGGCTTTCGATTGGGGCGCGCGCGAAGTGGGTTGGGCGCTCGCGGGCATGGGGGTGGGCGCAGCGCTTTTGCAAGGCGGCGCGGCGGGCGCGGCGGCGCGGCGCTGGGGCGAACGCAGCACGCTGCGCGGCGGGCTCGCCGTGTTCTGCTGGGGCATGCTCTTTCTTGCGGCCGCGCGCATCCCCGGCGCGGCCTACGTCGCGCTCGCGATGATCACACTCGGCATCGCACTCGCGCAGCCCGCGCTCCAGAGCCTCGTCGCGTCAGTCGTCGACGAACGTGAGCGCGGCGCGGCGATGGGGCTCAACCAATCGGCAGGAGCGCTTGGGCGCGTCATCGGTCCGCTGCTGTCAGGGCCGTTGTTCGATGCGCTTGGGCACAGCGCGCCCTACGCGCTCGCCGCGGCGCTGCTTGGCGTGGCGCTCCTCATGGGATTCGCCGCGCCGAAGCCCGCGCCGCAGACGTAGCGTATTACGTCGTCCGCGCGCGCTTGTCGGATTCGTTCGCGCCCTTGATCGCGCCGCGCGCGGCTTCCCACTCCGCATCGCCCCACGCTGAAAGCCGCGAGAAGCCGCCGCCCGCGAGGTGCCCGCCGCCGTCGATCGCGATGGTCTGGCCGTTGATGTACTCCGCGCCCGGCCCCATCAGCAGCACCGCGAGATTGCACAGCTCATGCATCTCGCCGACGCGCTCAAGCAGATGCCCGTCCGTGCGCCGTCCCGCCTCATCGGAGCTCACGCCGGGCGAAAGCCGCTCCCACGCGCCTTTGGTGGGGAAGGGGCCCGGCGCGATCGCGTTGAAGCGGATGCCGTAGCGGCCCCACTCAACCGCGAGCGATTGCGTCATCACGTTGAGGCCGGCCTTGCTCATCGCGCTCGGCACGGTGAACGGCCCGCCGTGCCACACCCAGGTCGTAAGGATCGAGCAGACGTTGCCCTTCTTCTTTTCGGCGATCCAACGCTTGCCGATGTCGAGCGTCACGTAGAACGAGCCGCGGAACACGATGTTGGAGATCGCCTCGAAGCCGCGCGGCGAGAGATCTTCGGTGCGCGAGATGAAATTGCCGGCCGCGTTGTTCATCAGGCCCGTGAGCGCACCGCCCGAAGCCCAAATCTGATCGACCATTTCGTGGATCGCATCGGCGTTGCGGATGTCGCACGCGATCGGCCACGCTTTGCCGCCGGCGTCCTTGCTGTACTTCTCGTTGATCTCGTCGGCGGTTTCCTTGAGCACGTCGCCGCGCCGCCCGCAGATATAGACTTCCGCGCCGAGCTTTACGAACGCCTCGGTCATCTCCTTGCCGAGGCCTGTGCCGCCGCCCGTCACCAAAATGCGCTCGCCCTTCATCAGGCCGTCGCGGAACATGAGCTTGGACGCGTCCATCGTGCTTCCTCCGAGTTTTATGGAAGAAGCAAAGCGCGCCTGAGCGTCTGGTGTAAAGCGTGCCCTAGCGTTCGGTTTCGTCATCCGGCGGCATCGGGCGCCACACGCCCTTGCGGTCTCGCACTTTGCCGCCGTCGACGCGCGGCGCGGCGAGCGGCGCTTTGCCGTGGCCGCCTGGAATGTCGAGCACATAGGTCGGCTGCGCGAGGCCCGAAGCGCGGTCGTGCAGCGTTTGCACCAGGCGCTGGCCGTCTTCGAGCGAAACACGAAACCGCGCCGTACCTGGCGCGCGGTCGAGGTGGTGCAGATAATACGGCTTTACGCGCGCTTCGACGAACGCACGCATCAGCGCCTCGAGCGTATCGGGATCATCGTTCACGCCTTTGAGCAGTGTGCTTTGCGACACGACGGGGATGCCTGCATCCACGAGCCGCCCAATCGCCGCGCGCGCATCCTGCGTGAGTTCACGCGGATGGTTGGCGTGCACCACCACCCACGTTGCAACGCCTTCGGCGCGCAGCGCGCGCGCATAATCCGCCGTCACGCGCGCGGGGTCGACGATCGGAACGCGCGTGTGCCAGCGGATCACTTTCACATGATCGATCGCCGCGAGCCGCTCGCTCAGCGCTTGCACACGGCGCGCGGACAGCAAGAACGGAACGCCGCCGGTGAGGATCACTTC
>CAZXNY010000058.1:7903-11311 GCA_964642205.1 uncultured Caulobacteraceae bacterium | reverse complement strand
AGTTGCTTCACCAGGAATTTGACGCGCGCCTTGTTGTTGTCGTCCCGGCGGCCATAGCGGTTGTACACCCGCAGGCACGCTTCGAGGTACGAGAGCAAATCCTTCGGCTGCACGCCCTCTTTGATCTTGGACGCAACGAACGGCGAGCGCCCCATCCCGCCACCGACATAGACCGTGAACACCGGCTTGCCCGCAGCGTCTGGCGTGATCTGGATGCCGATGTCGTGCAGCTGAATCGCCGCGCGATCGTGGGGCGCCGCCGTCACCGCGATCTTGAACTTGCGCGGCAGGTACGAGAACTCCGGGTGGAATGTGCTCCACTGGCGGATGATCTCACTCCACACGCGGGGATCGTCGCACTCCTCGGGCGTCGCGCCCGCGAAGTGATCGGCCGTCACGTTGCGGATGCAATTGCCGCTCGTCTGGATGCAATGCATTTCGACGTCGGCGAGGTCGGAGAGGAGCGCCGGAATATCAACGAGCTTTGGCCAATTGTACTGCAGGTTCTGGCGCGTCGTGAAATGCCCGTAGTTCTTGTCGTATTTGCGCGCGATCATCGCGAGCTGGCGCATCTTGCGGCCATCGAGCGTGCCGTACGGGATCGCCACGCGCAGCATGTAGGCGTGGATTTGCAGATAGAGCCCGTTCATCAGCCGCAGCGGCTTGAACTGGTCTTCCGTAATCTCGCCTTTCAGACGGCGCTCCACCTGTTGGGAGAACTCCGCCACCCGTTCGCGCACGAGCGTCTCGTCGAACTCATCGTACCGGTACATCAGGCGGCCTCCTGCGCCGGCTCGAGGTTGAGGTCACGCTCCACGCGCGCGACCCACGCCTTCACGGCGGGAAATTGGTTGAGGTCGTAGCCGCCCTCATGCGCCCAGCGCGTGTACGCAACGAGCGCAAGGTCGGCGAGCGTCAGCGCGCCGCCAACGAGGTAAGGCGTTTCCTTCAGCTGCAGCTCCATGCGCGCGAGGCACGCATTGCCCTTGGTCAGCAGCGCGGGATCGAGTTCGCTCTCGGCTTGCTTCAAGAACTGAATACGCGCGCGCCGAACCGCGATCGTCGGCTCGTGGTTGTACTGCTCCCAGAACAGCCACTCGTTCATCTTGGCGCGATCGTACGCATCCGCCGGAATGAGGTCGGAGCCCTCCGCGAAATAGAGCATGATCGCGTTCGATTGCGCGAGCGCGCGGCCATCCGGCAAAATCGCGACCGGCACTTGGCCTGCCGGGTTCATCGCGAGGAATTCCGGCGTGTGGCTTTCGCCCTTGAAGATGTCGACGTCGATCCAGCGATGATAAAGCCCGCGCCGCTCAACGACCCAGAGGCCCTTCAAGCAATTGCCGCTCCGGCGATCGCCGTAGAACGTGATCGTCTGATGCTCTGGCGAGAGCGCAACAGCGTCGCTCGCGGGAAACGTGCCTTCCAGCGCTGCGTCGAGCTTGCGATCGATATCGGCCTTCCGTTCATTCGGCATTAGGCGTCCTCCGCCTGCTTGCCGAGGTCGAGCCGGATGGTCGGCCCGCGCGCGCGAATGTTCTCACGCATCGCTTCGCGGTGCGTCGGCACGCCCGGCGCGTCCATTACGATGAGATACGGGCCGACGACGACCGTCTCTTGCTTCTTCGCTTCCGCGAGCGCGGCGTCGGCGAACTCGTCTTCCATCAGATGCGCGTCGGCAATTTCGGTCGACCAGCCGCCGTCGGCGGTCCAGTAGATCACTTCGCCCGTCGGCAAATCGCAGCCCGTCAGCGCCTTCATTGCACGGCCTCCGCCACGATCTTCGCCACGTCCGCGTCGCCAAGCGCGGCGACCTCGCCGATGATCAGAACCGCCGGTCCGTAGATTTCACCCTCCACCATCAGATCGCCCAAACGCTCCAGCGTTCCGCGCACGCGCTTCACCCGCTCGGTCGTGCCATTCTCGATCACCAGCACAGGCGTTTGCGCATCGCGGCCCGCTTCGATCAGCTTCTTGGCGATCTGCGGCGCGGTATCTACGCCCATGTAAACGACAATCGTGTGCTTGGCGCCCGAAAGCGCGCGCCAGTCCAAATCCGGGGCGCCGCCGCCCTTGGCGTGTCCGGTCACGAAGGTCACCGCCTGCGCGTGATCGCGGTGCGTCAGCGGCGTGCCCGCTTCCGCCGCGCAGCCAAGCGCCGCCGTCACGCCCGGAACGACATACGCCGCAACGCCTGCCGCCTTCAGCGCGTCCAGTTCTTCCCCGCCGCGCCCGAACACGAACGGATCCCCGCCCTTCAGGCGCACCACGCGTTGTCCGCCCTTTGCGGCCGCGATCATCAGGCCTTCAATGTCCGGCTGCGGCACCGCGTGTTGGCCACGCGCCTTACCCACATAGACGCGCTCCGCGTCGCGCCGCACGAGATCGAGCACGCGCGGATCGACGAGCTTGTCGTAGAACACCACATCCGCGTCCTGCATCACGCGCAGCGCTTTGATCGTCAGCAAATCCGGATCGCCCGGCCCCGCGCCAACGAGATGCACCACGCCGCGCGCACGCGGATCGCCAGAGAGCACGCGTTCGGCCGCGCGCTCGGCAGCGTCCATATCGCCCGCCAGCGCCGCTTCGCCGGCCGCCCCACGCAATATCGTTTCCCACGCGCGCCGCCGCGCATCGATGCCAGGCCGGCGCGCATTCACGCGCGTGCGGATGCGCTGCGCGAACGCGGCGAGTTTCTCGTATGCCGCCGGCACGACCTGTTCGATCCGCGCGCGAAGATCGCGCGCCAAAGTCGGCGCCGCGCCACTCGTCGACACGCCAATCACCAGCGCGCCGCGATCGACAATCGCGGGCGTGTAAAAGTCACAGAGTTCGGTGTGATCAACGACGTTTACGGGAACGCCCGCTGCACGCGCCGCGCGCCACGCGGTCATGCGCTCGGCTTCGTCTTCGCTCGCGACGAACACCAGCGCCGCGCCGCGCAACGCTTCCACATCCGGCGCGGCCTCGAAGCGCTCAAGCGCAGCAGGGCTCCCATCAAACAGACGCGCCTTCGCGTCCGCCGCTGGGCCCTGCCCAATCACGACGACGCGCCGTCCCTCGAGTGGGAAGAAGGCGGGGAAAGACTGCATCGAAATCCTAGGCGTACGTGGCGTACTTCGGGGCGGAGCGGCGGGCGGCGAGCATCCCTGAGATAGGCGCCCTCTGGCCAGCCCGCGCGCCCGATTTCGTGAACCTTCCCGCAGCGCGACTAATCCCGATTGGATATGTCGGGTTAAGCTGTCACTTGACGCAGACTGGTTTGTATTTCAAACCTGTCTACAAAGGAGCAACCGCCATGACCTACAACGCCGCGCAGGACGACATCGCCTATCTGAAATCGCTGGTCGAAGGCGATGGCGGGGCCGCTGGCGCCCGCACCTTTGGGCAGATCTACACCGCCGGCGG
>CAZXNY010000058.1:0-7803 GCA_964642205.1 uncultured Caulobacteraceae bacterium | reverse complement strand
ATCGCGACCGTCGCGCTGCGCAATGAGAGCATGACGATCTGGCTGATCTATCCGATCGTGGTGTGCGTGCTGCAGGGCGCGGCTTGGCTCGTGTCGAACCGCTGGTATCAGCATGCATGGCATGGCGTGGTCGCGGCCGCTTGGTTCGTGCTCGCCATCGCGCTCGGCTTTGCCCCTGACATTTTGACGTTCTCGCTGCTGCTCGGGATCGGGCTCATCGTCTGCATGGGCGGACCAGGGCTCGTGCTCGCGCGTGCGCGCTAACGATGGCCGCCGTCTTCGACATTGGCGACCTCGACGACGTGATCCACGGGCGCCTGCGCCTTGGAATCATGGCGCACCTCGCCGCCAACGAAGCCGCCGATTTCAACGAACTCAAAGCCGTGCTAGAGGCCACGCAAGGCAACCTCTCCATTCACCTCAAGAAACTCGAAGAGGCGGGATACATCGCCATCGACAAAAGCTTCCGGGACCGCAAGCCGCTCACGCGCGCGCGCATCACCCCGGAAGGACGCGCCGCCTTCGCTCGCTACCTCGACGCGATCGCCAAGCTCGTCTCATCTCCGTAACCTTAACCGGCGCGGCGCGCGCCTTGCAGGACAGTGAACAGGAGCAAAACCATGTTCACCCATCCCGCGCGCGCCGCGCTTCTTCTTGTGGTTCTCATTGTCGGCGCCTGCGCCGCGAACGGTCACGGCGGCCGCAGCGCCGGCGCCGAGTGCTCGGGCGATGGCTGCCAAGGCCAAATCGTCCTGCGCGGCCGCTTCTAGAATTTCACTCGCCCGGTTCGCCGGACAGGTGTAGGACGCCAGCGCCTTCGCGCGCCTGGCGTGTCCCGAACGGCGTGAGCGTCCGCCCGCGAAGCCCCTCCCTCCGGCCACGGAGCCTTCGCGCATGACCGCTCGCCGCCTTAACGGGCAAACGCCCGCCGACGCCTTCCTCACCCTTCCCGGCTTTCAACTGACCCAGCGCCTCGCGCTGGAAGCGGCGCGCTTTTCGGCGCAGCGCATGCGCGCTTACGCCGATCAGTTCGAAGCGCTCGCCAAATGCGCTGACGCTGGCGAGATGATCGCCGCTCAGCAGCGCTTCCTCTCGCAGCTCACGGAAGACTATGCCGCCGAGAGCGCTGCGGTGCGCGAGATCATCGCCGCCGAAGCGCCCAAGGCGCCGCCGCGCCAATCTGGACAAGGCTGATCGTCACCGCCACCCTCGCCGCCAACAACGATAAGCGGCGAGGAAACATGGCGGCGTTCTCCGATTTCGCCGGGCGGCAATGCCCGGCTTGGTTTGCTGCGCCGCAGCTGGGGATATTCATCCACTGGGGCATGTTCGCCGTGCCGGCGTTCGCGCCGCGCGGCGAAAACATCAGCGATCTCTTCGTCACCGACTACGAAAACGCGTTCGCGCGTGCGCCCTATTCCGAATGGTATTGGAACGCGATGCGCATTCCAGGCAGCGAAACCGCCGCCTACCACGCTAAGCACTACGGCGGTGCGCGTCCCTACGAAGCGTTCCGCGACGAATTTGAAACTGCCGCCGCTGCGTTCGACGCGAGCGCCTGGGCCGATCTCTTCGCTGCGTCGGGCGCGCGCTACGTCGTGTTCGTCACCAAGCACCACGACGGCTATTGCCTCTGGCCGACGGACGTGAAGAACCCGCACCTCCCGAACTGGGCGAGCGAGCGCGATTACATCGGTGAACTCGCAAACGCCGTGCGCGCGCGCGGCATGCGCTTTGGGCTCTATTATTCCGGCGGCCTCGATTGGACGTTCCGGCACACGCCGATCTCGAACTTCGCCGACATGTTCGCCTGCGTGCCTATCGATGACGCGTACCGCGCTTACGCCGCAGCGCAGGTCCGCGAACTGATCGCGCGCTACAAGCCTGACGTGCTCTGGAACGACATCGCCTGGCCCGACAAGCGCGACGTGCCGCAGTTGTTCGCCGAATACTACGCCGCCGTGCCCGATGGCGTGATCAACGACCGCTGGATGGGCGAGAGCGCGCTCTTTCATTCCGTGCGCGCGCCCGCCGCGCGCGCCGCGATGAACGCGAGCGTCAAAGCCGGAATCGAAAAGAACGGCGTCGGCGCGCCGTCACGCCCGCCGCCGCATTGCGACTTTCGCTGCGTCGAATACAGCGAGACCGCCTACGCCGATCAGAAATGGGAATGCACGCGGGGGCTGGGCCTAGCCTTCGGCTACAACGCCAACGAAGAAACCGGCGACTACATGACGGGCGATCAGCTGCTGAAGCTCTACCGCGAGACCACCACGCGCGGCGGCAATCTCCTGATCAATGTCGGCCCCCGCGCCGATGGCTCGATCCCCGATGTGCAAAGCACGCCGCTGCTCGCACTCGGCAAAGCGCTGAAAGGCTAGCCATGTCCTTCACCTCCCACACCCAATCGACGCCGCGCCACACCACGCATTACCTCGCCGCTGGGCGCGAGGGCGCGACGCCGATCATCTTCGTGCATGGCTGGCCGGAGCTTTCGCTGTCGTGGCGCCATCAGCTGCCGGTGTTTGGCGGGCTTGGCTTTCGCGCCATCGCGCCGGACATGCGCGGCTACGGCAAGTCGAGCGTCTATAAGCGCCACGAAGATTACGCGCTCGAGCATGTTGTCACCGACATGATCGCGCTGCTCGATTCACTCGGCGCGGAAAAAGCAATCTGGGTTGGACACGATTGGGGCGCGCCCGCGGTGTGGGCGATTGCGCAACATCACCCCGAGCGTTGCCACGGCGTCGCCAACCTCTGCGTGCCGTACATCCCCACCGGTTTCACGCCGCGCAATCTCATCCCGCTCGTCAACCGCAAGGTCTACCCGGAAGCCGAGCATCCGGCCGGCCAGTGGGATTATCAGCTGTTCTACGAGGAGAGCTTCGACAAAGCGTGCGGCGCGTTCGAGGCAAACATCGCCAACTCCGTCCACGCCATGTTCAGGCGCGGCAACCCGGATGGGCGCGGCCTGCCCGCGATCACATCGGGCGTGCGTGCGCGCGGCGGCTGGTTCGGCCCAGGCGTTGGCGCCCCGCCTGTGCCGCGCGATGACAGCGTGCTCACCGAAGAAGACGCCGCCATCTACATCGAAGCGCTCACGCGCAACGGCTTCTTCGGCCCGGACAGCTGGTACATGAACGGCGACCGGAACGCCGAACACGCCGCGCGCGCCAAATCCGCGAGCATCGATCTGCCCGTGCTCTTCCTGCACGCGGCCTACGATTATGTGTGCGAAACCATCGACAGCGACCTCGCCAACCCGATGCGCGCGCATTGCGCGAACCTCACCGAAGCGACGGTGAACTCAGGCCACTGGATGGCGCAAGAAGAACCGCACGCCGTGAGCGCGCACCTCGCGCGCTGGATCGTGCAGAAACTGCCGGATTTGTGGCCGGAACGCTAAGCGCTCAGCCCATCCAAGGCGGCGTCGGCAAACCCTTGCCGCGCAGGAATTCCGGATTGAACAGTTTCGACGTGTAGCGGTTCGCGTAGTCGCACAGGATCGTCACGACCGTCTTGCCCGGCCCAAGTTTCTTCGCGAGCGCAATCGCGCCGAGCACGTTGAGCGCGGACGAGCCGCCGACGGAGATGCCCTCTTCCTCGATCAACGAGTAAAGCACCGGCAGCCAATCGACGTCCTGAATGCGGAACGCTTCATCGACGACGACGCCTTCGAGGTTCGCCGTGATGCGGCTTTGGCCGATGCCTTCGGTGATCGAATTGCCTTCGGCCTTCAGCTCGCCGTGCTTGTAGTAGTTATAGAGCGACGCGCCGCCCGGATCGGCGATGCCGATGACGACGTTTTTGTTGCGCGCCTTAAGCGCCATCGAGACGCCGCCGAGCGTGCCGCCCGAACCGACGGCGCAGATGAAGCCATCGACCTTGCCGTTCGTGTCGTTCCAGATTTCCGGGCCGGTCGTATCGATATGGCCTTGGCGGTTGGCGACATTGTCGAATTGGTTGGCCCAGATCGCGCCGTTCGGTTCGCTCTTGGCGCGCTCTTCGGCGATGCGGCGCGAGACTTTGGTGTAGTGCCCGTCGCTCGCGAGCGGCGCGGGATCGACTTCGACGAGTTCGGCGCCAAGGGAGAGCACCGCGTCCTTCTTCTCTTGGCTTTGCGTGTTCGGCATCACCACAACGGTGCGATAGCCCTTCGCGCGCCCGATCAGCGCAAGCCCAATGCCGGTGTTGCCCGCCGTGCCTTCAACGATCACGCCGCCGGGCCGCAATTGCCCCTTCGCCTCGGCATCTTTCACGATCGCTAACGCGGCGCGATCCTTCACGCTCTGGCCGGGGTTCAAGAACTCCGCCTTGCCCCAGATCTCACACCCGGTGATCTCGCTCGCACGGCGTAGCTTGATCAGCGGCGTGTTGCCGATCGCGTCGATGATGTTGGCGTGCTTCGTCACGCTCAGTTCACGCCGAGCTTCTTTTGCAGATCGGTCGAGCTCGTCGTGTACATGAACACGAGCCGCTTGCCGGGCCGCGCGATCTTGAACGCGGCCTGCGCCATCAGCGCGCCTTCGTGGAATCCAGAGAGAATGAGCTTCAGCTTGCCGGGATAGGTGTTGATGTCGCCGATCGCGAAAATGCCCGGCTCGCTGGTTTCGAACTTCTGGGTGTCTACCGGGATGAGGTTCTGGTGGAGGTTGAGCCCAAATTCCGCGATCGGGCCAAGCTTCATCGTGAGGCCGTAGAACGCGAGCAGCGTATCGCACGGAATTTCGTAGCTGCCTTTGTCCTTGGTCGCGACGACCACGGATTCGAGCTGGCCGTTCGTCCCCTTCAGCTCTTTGATGTCCGAGATATCGAGCTGCATTTTGCCGGCGGCGACCAGTTCGCGCATCTGCGCGACCGAGTGCGGCGCGGCGCGGAAGTCATCACGGCGGTGGTTGAGCGTGATCGACTTCGCAAGGGGGTGCAGATTGAGCGTCCAATCGAGCGCGCTATCGCCGCCGCCCGCGATGACGATATTCTTGCCGCGGAATTGCTCCATCTTGCGCACCGCGTAGAACACGGACTTGCCTTCGAACTCTTCGAGGCGGTCGAGCTTGGGTTTGCGCGGCACGAATGAGCCGCCGCCCGCCGCGATCACCAGCACCGGCGCCGTGATCGTCGTGCCAAGCTCGGTCGTCAGCTTGAACTTGCCGTCCGGCAGGCGCTCCAACGCCTCGGCCATCTGGTTCAAGTGATACGTCGGATTAAACGGCGCGATCTGCTCCAAGAGCGCATCCGTCAGGCCCTGGCCCGTCACGATCGGGAGCGCGGGAATGTCGTAGATCGGCTTTTCCGGATAGAGCTCGGCGCATTGGCCGCCCGGGCGATCGAGCACATCGACGAGGTGCGCTTTGAGATCGAGCAGCCCCAACTCGAACACGGCAAAAAGGCCCGCAGGCCCCGCGCCGACGATGATCACATCCGTCTCGTACGATCCGCCCGCTTCAGCCGAAACGACCCGTCCCGCCAGCGGCGTCGGGCTGCCAGTGTCCGCCATAGTCTCAGTTCTCCGGGCGCAATCAGTCGGGTTAGGGACTTGCCCCCGGCGCCCTAGGGGCGCCAGCGAAAAGCTCTCCCGGTAGATTTAGAGGGTCTCAACCGCTCTGCCGAGGGGTGTGGGCCCTTCCGCCGCGCTTTAGATGTTCTAAATAGCGCTCATGGCCCGCCGCCTTCCCCCCTTGAACGCCCTCCGGGCCTTTGAAGCCGTCAGCCGGCACCTGTCGATCACCCAGGCGGCGGAGGAGCTGGGTGTGACGCCCGGCGCGGTCAGCCAGAGCGTCAAGGCGCTCGAAGATTACCTCGGCCGCCCCCTGCTGAACCGCACGCCGCGGGGCCTTGTGCTCACGGAAGCGGCCGAAGCCGCGCTCCCCGCGTTGATCGAGGGGTTCGACCGGCTCGCCGAAGGCGCCAAGCGCCTCGCCGGCCCAGAGCGCGGCGGCCGCCTGACGGTTTCGGTCGCGCCCTCGTTCGCCGCCAAATGGCTCGCCCCGCGCCTCGCGGACTTTGCGCTCCAGCACCAAGACCTCGACATTCAGATCCACGCCTCGATGGGGCTCGCCAACTTCGACAGCGAAGGCGTCGATCTCGCGATCCGCTACGGCGCGGGCAAATGGCATGGCGTCGAAGCGAAATTGCTGATGCATGAGGAAGTGACGCCCGTGTGCGCGCAGCGCCTCGGCGATGAAATCGCCACGCCCGCCGATCTCGCGAAGTTCACGCTGATCCACGACGATTCATCGCTCAACGATGAGAGCTGCCCGGATTGGACGATGTGGCTCAAGGCCGCTGGTGTGACGAATGTCGACGCATCGCGCGGCCCACGCTTCAACCAATCGAACCTCGCGCTCGAAGCTGCCGCAAGCGGGCGCGGCGTCGTACTCGCCAAGCGCGCACTCGCGCAGAACGATTTGGAGAGCGGCAGGCTGATCGCGCCGTTCGCGATGCGCACGCCGATCGAGTTTGCGTATTACCTCGTCCACCCGCCCGGCCGCGCCCGCTCCAAACCCGCGCGCGCTTTCATCAATTGGGTGACAGCACAGGCCGCAGCCTACGACGTCGCGATGAAAGCCAACGCCAGCTACACCGCGAGCGGGCTCTAGATCACCCCACCGCGCTTCAGCGCCGCGTAGCGCTCGGCGCCCAGCACCGCGGGCCACACGGCGTCATTGTCCGCGCCCATTTCGCGCGCGGGCCAGCGCACGCTGCCGGGCGTGGCGCTGAGCTGCGGGAAGACGCCCTGCATCTTCACATCGCCGAGCAGGTCGTCCTGCACCGAGACGATCGCGCGCCGCGCTGCGACGTGTGGATCTTCCAACAATTGCTTGGCGGTGTTGACGCGCCCGCATGGCACGCCGTTCGCTTCCATCACCGTCTCAAGCTCCGCCATAGTGAGCTTGCGCGACCAGGCATCGATCGCCGCATCGAGCTCGGTCTGGTTCTCACCGCGCGCCAAATGCGTCGCGAAGCGTGGATCGGTCTTCCATTCCGGCTTGCCCATCGCGTCGCACAGGCGCCCGAACACGCCGTCTTGGTTCGCGGCGATGATCACCATGCCGTCAGACGCATCGTAGATGTTCGACGGCGCTATTTTCGGCAGGATCGGCCCGGTGCGCTCGCGCACGTATTGGCCATGCTGATAATCCGGGATGAGGCTTTCCATCATCGCGAGCACGGCTTCGTAGATCGCGCTATCGACGATCTGCCCTTCGCCGGTCTTGCGCCGATGTTCGAGCGCCGCGAGCGCGCCCAGCGCGCCGAACGTCGCCGCCAAGGAATCGCCTAGCGAAATGCCCGCGCGCGAAGGCTTGCGATCGGCTTCGCCCATCACATAGCGCAGCCCACCCATCGCTTCGCCAACGCTCGCGTAGCCCGCCTTCGGCGCATACGGCCCGCTCTGCCCGTAGCCTGAGACGCGCACCATGATGAGCTTGGGGTTGATCGCGCGCAGCGCGTCGTAGCCAACACCCCATTTCTCCAACGTGCCGGGCCGGAAATTCTCGACGAGAATGTCCACCGTCTTCACGAGATCACGCAGCGCCGCTTGCCCTTCCGCTTTGCGCAGATCGAGCGTCGCATACGTTTTGTTGCGCCCAATCGTTGAGAACCAGACGCTGCGGCCCTTCGGGCGCACTTGGCCCCATTCGCGGAACGGATCGCCCTGCCCCGGCGGCTCGATCTTGATCACTTCGGCGCCCAGATCGCCCAGCAGCTGCCCGCAGAACGGTCCCGCGATCAGCACGCCCAGTTCGATGACGCGCAGCCCCGCGAGCGGACCGGTGTTTGGTGTTTGGCTCATGCGCCTGC
>CAZXNY010000057.1:0-11370 GCA_964642205.1 uncultured Caulobacteraceae bacterium | reverse complement strand
CAGCCGTTCGAGATATTCGAACGGCACAAACCCCATCGCCAGCGTGCGGCTGTCTTCGGAATTGTCGCGGTCATCGCCCATGAAGAAGTAGTGGCCCTCAGGCACGATGAACTCCCGCGTGTCATCGAGCGCGCCGCGCGGGTCCTTGTCGAACGTCGTGTAAGTGACGCCGTTCTCCAACGTCTCGCGCCATGCCGGAATTTCGTGAATGAGCCCGTTCGGCTCCTCGAACGGCTGCAGCCCGAGCGACTCGCGCTGCACGGCTTCGCCGTTGATGTAGAGGGCGCCGCCGACGACGCGGATGCGGTCTCCCGGCAAACCGATTAAGCGTTTGACGAAATCGCGATCCGGCTCCGGCGCCGAGCGGAACACGATGATGTCGCCGCGCTGCGGCTGCGTCGCCAGGAACCGGCCATGCGGCAACATCCCCTCCAGCGGCGCGAACGAGAAGCGCCCGTATCCGTAAGACCACTTCGTCACAACGATGTAGTCGCCGACCTCTAGGGTCGGTTGCATCGAGCCCGAGGGGATGCGGAAGGGCTGCGCGATCGTGAAGCGGATCAGCATCGCCAGCGCGAGCGCGTAAAGGATCGTGCGGACGTTTTCCCAGAAGGCGTTCATCGCAGGTGATCCGGCGTCAGTCGTCGTCATGCGGTTCTCGCACCCCTCGCGCCCGCGATCTACGCTCGCTCGGCCGAAATAATCACGAAGCTCTGGGCGAGCGGATAGTCATCCGTCAAGGACACGAATACATGCGCCGTATGGCCCGAAGGGGTTAATTCTTCGAGCCTTTTTGCCGCGCCATTGGTCAAAATCAGGGTTGGCTGGCCGCTTCTGAGGTTGGTTACCCCCATATCGCGCCAGAAAACGCCCGCCCGCATGCCCGTTCCCAGCGCCTTGGCGCAGGCCTCCTTCGCCGCAAAGCGCTTGGCGTAACTGGCGGCGCGCTGAGCCGGCCGGCGTTCGGCGCGGGCGCGCTCGGTCTCCGTGAACACGCGGTGCGTGAAGCGCTCGCCGAACTTCTCCAGCGTGCCCTCGATGCGCCGGATATCGATGATGTCGGAGCCGATCCCGATGATCATCCGCGATCAGGCCGCGCGCGCCAGATCCATGCGCCGGCGCATTTCCTGGATCGTGTCCTTCAACCCCGAGAAGATCGCCTCGCCGACCAGGAAGTGCCCGATGTTGAGCTCCACCACGTTGGGGATCGACGCGATCGGCGCGACGCTTTCGAACGTGATCCCGTGGCCGGCATGCACTTCAAGCCCGCGCTTCTCCGCGGCCTCTGCCGCCTCGTGCATCGCGGCCAATTCCTTGTCGATCGCCGCATAGTCGCGGCGCGCGATGGCGTCGCAGAACGAGCCGGTGTGCAACTCGACAACGGCCGCGCCAAGCGCCTCGGCGACCGCGATCTGCACCGGATCGGGGTCGATGAAGAGCGAAACCCGCACGCCCGCTTCCCGCAGCGTGCGCACATAGGGCGCGACCTGGTTGTGCTTGGCCGCGACGTCGAGCCCGCCCTCGGTGGTGCGTTCCTCGCGCCGTTCCGGGACCAGACAGCACGCATGCGGGCGCGCGCGCAGCGCGATCTGAAGCATCTCTTCCGCGCACGCCATTTCGAGATTGATCGGTAACGTCGTTGCGTCGGCAAGGCGCGCGAGGTCTTCCTCGCGCACATGTCGGCGATCTTCGCGAATGTGCAGCGTGATGCCGTCGGCGCCCGCTTCGGCGGCAATCAACGCAGCGCGCACGGGATCGGGATGAGGCCCGCCGCGCGCATTCCGGATGGTCGCGACGTGATCGATGTTGACGCCGAGGCGCACGCGATTGGAACGGCTCATGCCGCAAGCCCCCGGCTGCCGGGCTTCACCGGCGGAATGGCCGCCAATTCTGGCGGCAGATTATCCGGCGCATAGGCCGGCGCGTTCACTTCAGCGAGCGCCAAGATGCGCATCCCTGCCGCATCGCTGCTCTTGCCGCCGGAGCGATCGATGATGCACGCCCCGCCGACCACTTCGCCCGGCTCGCTCGCGATGCCGGCGGCGCATTCGTTGAACGAGAGCCCGGTCGTAATGACGTCCTCAACGATTAACACGCGCTCGCCCGGCTTGATGGCAAAGCCACGCCGCAAACGGAACTTGCCGTCTTCGCGCTCGGTGAAGATCGCGCGGCAGCCAAGATGCCGGGCCGTCTCATAGCCAGGAATGATCCCACCCACCGCAGGCGAGACGACAATGTCGATCTTCCCGAACGTTTCAGTAACGCGCGCCGCAAGCGCCTTGCACAGGCGCTCGGTGCGGGCCGGATCCATGAACACGAAGGCCTTCTGATAGAACACCGGGCTCCTGAGGCCCGATGACAAAATGAAGTGGCCTTCCAGCAACGCGCCGGCGGCGCGGAATTCTTCGAGCACGCTTTCGGGGGTCATAAGGCGACGGCTTTTACGCGCCACACGCGAACAAGTCGATGCGAAATCGGAACGGTTTGCGCCCCCTGGGCGCGGCGCCTACGCTCAGCGCACGGAGAATCGCGGAGGGGCGTATGGCGCGGCGGGTGTGGGCGAGTTTGGCTGCGAGCGTGGCGGCGGCCTGTGTGGTGTTCGGCTGCACGACGCCCCCGACCGAGGCCCCTGCTCCCCCGCCTGCCGCCGCCGCCGATCCCGCCGCGGGGCTCGACGCTTTCCTGCGCGGTGTTCGGGCAGCGCCTGCCTCCGCCGCCGCGTTCACGGCCTATTGCGATGAGGCGCTTACACGCGCCGCCGCGCTCCGGGCCGCGCTTGAAGCTGGCGCGGGCGCCGATGCGCTCCGGTCGTATGACAATCTCTATCTGGTCCTCCAGTCGGCCGGGAACGATTCCTCGGTCGTGCAGGAAACCAACCCGAACGCCGACATCCGCGCGGCGGGTGAAGCGTGCACGCGCCGCGTCACGGAAGCCGCCACCGGCGTTGAGCTCTCGCGCCCCATCTACGACCGCCTCGCTGCGCTCGATGCAGGCGCCGCCCCGCCGGTCGCGCGCCAAATCTTGACGCGCGAACTCGCCGCCTATCGCCGCATCGGCGTCGACAAAGATGAAGCGACGCGCGCGCAGGTGCAGCGCCTCCAAACCGAGATCACCGACATCGGTCTCCGGTTCGCCCGCAACATCCGCGAGGATCAGACCGTCATCATGCTGCCGAACGCGGCCGCGCTCGAAGGGCTGCCGGCGGATTATATCGCGGCGCATCCACCGCAAGCGGATGGCCGCATCCGTATCACGGCAACCAATCCCGACGTCACGCCGATCCTGAACTATGCGCGCCGCGAAGCCACGCGCCGCGCCGTGTTCATGGCGTATCGAAACCGCGCCTGGCCGGTGAACGAGCCCGTGCTGCGCGATCTGCTGCAGCGCCGCTACCAGCTGGCGCAAACGCTCGGCTATGCGAACTACGCGGCGCTGATCACCGAAGACAAAATGATCCGCACGCCCGAGCGCGCCGCGGCGTTCATCGATCAGCTCTCCGTGCTCTCACGCCCCGCTGCGCAGCGCGACTATGGCGCTCTACTGCAACGCCAGCGCCGTATCGACCGGCGCGCCCGCACCGTGCCGGCCTGGAGCACCAGCTATCTCTCCGAGTTGGTGCAAAACGAAGATTATGCGCTGAACGCGCAAGAGGTCCGGCAGTACTTCGCGTACAACAATGTGCGCGATGGCGTGATCGGGCTCACGGAGGAATTGTTCGGCGTCGATATCCGCCCGTGGGCCGATGCGCCGCGCTGGCACGATAGCGTCGCTGCATTTGAAGTCGTGGACGGCGGTCAGGTCATCGGCCGCTTTTACCTCGACATGCACCCGCGCCCCGGCAAGTACAGCCACGCCGCCATGTTTCCGATCCGCGTCGGCGTCACCGGCCGCGCCGTGCCGGTCGCTGCGTTGTTGTGCAACTTCCCAGCCGGCGATCACCGCACGGGCCTCATGGAGCACCGCGACGTCGAGACGTTCCTCCACGAGTTCGGGCACCTCCTGCACTTCATGTTCTCCGGCCGGCAAGACTACGCCGCCGCGAACATGGGCGAACTCGAATGGGACTTCATCGAAGCGCCCTCGCAACTGCTTGAAGAATGGGTTTGGGACTACGACACGCTCGCGCGCTTTGCCGTCGATGCGAACGGTCAAACCATCCCGCGCGATCTCGTCGCCCGCATGAACCGCGCCCGCACCTTCGGTGAAGCGCTCGATGTCACCACGCAACTCGGTTACGCGGCAGTTTCGCTCAACTATTACAACCGCGATCCGTCCGGCATGTCGCTCGATGCGGTCTATCAACGCGAGTTCAACCGCTACGCCACAGTCAACGCAGCGCCGGGGACGCACATGTACGCCGCGTTCGGGCACCTCGATGGCTATTCGGCGATCTACTACACGTACCAATGGTCGCGCGCGATCAGCTACGACCTCTTCACCGCGTTCGAAGCATCCGGCCTTCGCGACGCCGCCACAGCACGGCGCTATCGCGAGACGGTGCTCGCGCCTGGCGGCTCGCAGCCCGCGACCGCGCTGATCGAGCGGTTCCTCGGGCGGCCAACCAATGTCGAAGCGTATGCCCGGCGCCTACGGCAGTAACCGTAACGCTGGACGCTGCCAGCGGCGTCAGCCAATAGGAGTGTAGTGCGCGCTCTATTTCTCCGTGGCCTGGAGGCGATCCGCAGCCCGTTCGCCCCGCTGGTCGCGGGGCTCGTGCTGCTTGTCGTCCTGCTCTTTGGGCTCACCTGGGTCACCGAACAGCGCGGCGCCGAGAACGCCCTCGTGCGCGAAACGCTTCAGACCCGCGCGGTGCTTTGGCAGACGCTCTCCACGCTGCAAGACATGGAGACCGGACAGCGCGGCTTTTTGCTGACCGGCGAGCAGGCCTACATTGAGCCCTTCGAACGCGGCCAAGCGCGGCTCGCGGGCCAACTCGACACGCTCGAGGAGCGGCTCGCGGACGATGCGGACCAGAAAACCCGTCTCGCCGCCCTGCGCGCGGTGACGACCGAGAAGGTCCAGGAGCTCACCAGCACGATCAACATCCGCCGGGCGGGCGATACGCGCGGCATGATGCTCGTGATCCGCGGCGATCGCGGCAAGCAATTGATGGACAACGCCCGCGCCATCATCGACCACATGCTGCGCGACGAGGAACAAGAACTCGTCTTGCGTCAGCAGAATGTTCAGCGCGCCAATGCGCTGGTTCAGATCGCAACCATCGCCACGATCCTGGGCGTGGTGGTGCTGGGCTTTATCACCATTGGCGCGGCGCAACGCACGCACCGCTCTTTGGCCGAGTCGGCCGCTGCCGCGACCGCCGCCTACAAGCGCATCCTCGAAGAAACCGCCGCGCGCGAAACGGCCGAGGGCCAAGTGCGCCAACTGCAGAAGATGGAAGCGATCGGGCAGCTCACCGGCGGCGTCGCGCATGACTTCAACAACATGCTCGCGGTGATCTCCTCGTCGCTTCAGTTGCTGCGGCGGCGCATCGAGCGCGGCCAAACCGACGTGATGCAATTCGTCGAAGCCGCGCAGGACGCCGCCAACCGCGCCGCCAGCCTCACAAGCCGGCTCCTCGCGTTCTCGCGCCAGCAACCGCTCTCGCCACAAACGCTGGACCTCAACCGCCTCGTCAGCGGCATGTCGGAACTGCTCCGCCGCACACTCGGCGAAACCATCGAAATGGAGTCGGTTCTCGCGGGCGGCCTCTGGAAGACCTACGCCGATCCCAGCCAGCTCGAGAACGCGCTCTTGAACCTATGCGTGAACGCGCGCGACGCGATGCCGGAGGGCGGGCGGCTCACCATCGAAACCGCGAACGCGCATCTCGATGATTCCTATTCCGCGCGCCACGCGGAAGTTCCGGCAGGTCAATACGTAATGATTTGCGTGAGCGACACAGGCCACGGCATGCCCGCCGATGTCGCAGCCCGCGCCTTCGATCCGTTCTTCACCACCAAGCCCGTCGGCAAAGGCACGGGCCTCGGGCTCAGCCAAGTGTATGGCTACGTGAAGCAGAGCGGCGGCCACGTGAAGATCTATTCCGAGCGCGGCGAAGGCACGACGATCAAGATCTACCTGCCCCGCAGCGATCGCGCCGAAGAACAGCAAGACACATCCGCGTCCCGCATCATTCGCCCAGGCACGCCGACAGAGTTGGTGCTCGTCGTCGAAGACGAAGAGCGCGTGCGCATGGTTTCCGTCGCGGCGCTGCGCGACCTTGGCTACACCGTGATCCACGCCTCGAATGGGCCCGAAGCGCTCGCCAAACTCGACCAGCACCCCGGCGTCGCGCTGATGTTCACCGACGTGGTGATGCCGAACATGAGCGGGCGCGTGCTCTCCGATGAAGCGCTGAAGCGTCATCCAGAGCTGAAAGTGCTCTACACGACGGGCTACACACAGAACGCCGTCGTCCATAACGGCGTCCTCGATCGCGATGCCCAGCTCCTGATGAAGCCCTACTCGCTCGATCAACTGGCCGCGAAAGTGCGCGATATTCTCGATAAGCCGAAGAGTTAGCCGACCAGCGCCGAGCCGTCGCAGCGCACGCCGTTGACGCGCAGATCGGCTTCCCCGAGCCGCACGCCCAACACGTCCGTCAGCCCATTCACCAGGTCGTCAAGCACGGGCGCGGCCGCCGAGAGCGGCGTTGCGATGGCGCGCGTCACGCCGCCAAGGTTCAACCCGAGCCCCACAACGCGCACGTTGAGGTCGATCTCACGCATCAGGCTCGCGAAGGTCGCCTGCGCAATGTCGCGTGTCTGCACTGTCTTGATCTCATTGCGCGCGATCTCGTCACCTCGAAATGTCACGTCCTGCCAAGCATCGCCGCCGAGATCGATCCGCCCTGAGCCTTCCGCGCGGATGAGCGGCAATTCCACGAGCCGTGCCGGACGCAGTGTGAGCGGGCGCCGAAAGTCATCCAAGCGCGCGCGATCGATCTCCGCCAGCGCGACCATGCCGATGCTTGGCGAGGCCGAGAGCGTGACGCGGTGGCTCGCCTGATTGGGCCCGCACGCAATATCGCTCAGCCGCGCCTGCGCTGAGGCCGCCTCGATCAGCAACGGCACACGCACGCGCGCGATCGGCGCGGCGGCGTTCACATCAGCCTCGAGGTAGAGCCGCATCTGCGCGGTGCGGATGATGACCTCGTTGCTGCCGGTGATCGCGAGCCACGGTGAATTATTGGGCCGCTCGCCAATCGCGAGCCATGCCCGCACGCCCGCAAGCCCAGGCGCGCCCGCCGAAAGATCGAGCGCGACCTGCCGTTCGCCGTTCGCAAGTTCGAGCATCGCCATCGCAAGATCGAACGCGTTCACACCGACAGCAGCACCGGCGCCCGCGGGCGCCGCATCATGGCCGGCGTAGGGGCCAAGATCGATCAACGTATCGAGCCCATCGATCACGCGTTGCCGCGAAGCCGCGTCCGCCAAGCGCGCCATCGCGCGCCCCGCATCGCGCGCGCCGCTTGCAATCAATGCATCGGCCAGCGCCCCAAGCGCCAGCGGCGCTGTGATCTCACGCGCAAGCACTTGATCATAACTCGCCGCCTCTAGGTCGAGCCGGGTCCGCAAAGCGTCGGTGAACGAGAACAGATCAACGTTGGCGCGCAGCAGCGACTGATAGTCCATCACCGAGAGATTGACGCCGCCGCCCGCCAGTTCTCCGAGCAGCGCGTTCGCGATGCCGCCACGCAATGCCAGGAGCCGCGAACCGATCTGAAAGCTCGCGAGTTGCGCGCGCGCCGCTGTCGCGTTGCGGCCAACCTGCATGCGCCCTTCCGGCACAAACAGCGCCGCGAAATAGAGTGGCGCTTCGCCATCGAGCCGCACGCGCACCGCATTGGCGCCGCTGGCGCCGGGCACAAAGCGTTGCGCCGCTGGCCGCGCGGGATCGGGCGTGTAGCGCCCAAGCTCGGTGCGCACGCGCACGCCTTCGCCTGCGCGGTTCGCGCGCACGGCTGCTTCGGCACGCGCTTGCGCACGTCCCAAATCTTGCGCCGCTGTCATCGCCGCAATGTCGGCGACGCCCTGCAATTCGCGTGAGCGCAAATAGACCGTGCCGACATCGACGCCGAGTCCAGCCATTCCGATCATGGCGGTTGCGGAGATCGCAGCGAGGATCGAAATCGCGCCCTCGCGACGGCGCCAGAAAGCGCGCCAGTCTCGCACGCTCAGAAGCCGCCGAGCCGGATCGTGGCGGCGCGCGCAACTTCGCGCGGCGGCATCGGCACGATCCCTTCTAGCGCCCAGAATGCGCTGTCGTCCGCATCGTACACGACGCGTACCGTGAAGGTCTGACCATCGCGTGTTGCGGTGACGCGTGTGCGCAGCGGATCGAATGGGCCAAGGTTCGGCGCGGTTTCCGAAACCGCTTCGCGCGCAAGCGACAAGCGCTCGGGATCGTCGAGCCCCGCGATCGCGGCGCGCGCGGCGTCGTTGGCGAGTTGCTGCACCGAATGCGCGGTCCACAGATAGCCGCCGTAAGACAGCATCCCGGCGAGCAGAAGGATGAAGAGCGGCGCGACCAGCGCGAACTCAACAGCGGCTGCGCCATCACGGCGCCGGCCAAAGGCGCGGCTTCCCCAAGCGAAGCGTCTTACAACTTCCCGCATAGGTTGTGTTTACTCGACTGCAGATTGATGAGCCGTTAAAGCTCGATCTCCACGCGTCCCGCGGGCTTTGGCCCGCCTCCCTGCACCTTGGGGCGCGCTCGCGCCTTGACGCCGCCGGCCTCGCCACCCCGAACCGGCGGCGGCCTTTTGCCGGTTATCCCCGCACGCGCTCGACATCGCGCACGGCCTTGCTGGTGCGCATCGCGGCGAGAATGTTCGTCAGGTGGCGCGCGTCCGCGACTTCGACATCGAACACCATGTCGAAGAAGTCCTGCGTTCGTTTCGCCATGCGAACGTTGAGGATGTCCCCTTCGTTCTCCGCGATGATCTGGCAGAGCTGCGCGAGCACGCCGCGGCCGTTCTCCACCGTTGCGTGAATGCGCGCCACCGCAAGCGAGCGATCGAGCGCAGCCGTCGTCCACGCCAGATCGATCCACGTTTCGTCGTGATCCTCCAGCGCATCGAGTGTCTCGCAATCGATCGTGTGGATCATCACGCCCGAACCGGGCGTGAGCACGCCGACGATTCGATCGCCGGGGATTGGCGAGCAACATTCGCCGAAGTGCAGCGATACGCCCGGCTGCAGGCCGCCGCCGTTCACGTAGAGGCGCGCCTTGCCTGCCTCCATCGGCCGGCGCTGCTCATCCTTCTTCACGCGCTCGGCAAGTTGCGGGAACGCCGCCGCAGCGACAGCGCTCGCCTTCAGCGTGCCCTCCGCGACGGACAGGAAAATATCTTCCTCATCTTCCTTGCCGAGACGCGCCGCGGCTTCCGCAAGCGCCGTTTCGTTCAGATCGTGGCCGTAGCGGTGCAGCGCGTGCGCCACCAGATCACGGCCCATGCGGTAAAATTCCTCACGCCGCGCGACACGCTCCAGCCGCCGCTGGTGCGATTTGGCGCGCCCGGTCTTGGTCAGGCTCTCCCAGCCCGGCACCGGCGCCGCGCGATCGGACCGCACGATCTCCACCACATCGCCATTGCGCAACACCGTGCGCAGCGGCCGCTCTTCGCCGTTGATGATAGCGCCGACGCAGGTGTCGCCGACGTCAGAGTGCACGGCATAAGCAAAGTCGAGCGGCGTAGCGCCGAGCGGCAAATCGATCAGCGCGCCCTTCGGCGTGAACGCGAAGACGTGATCCTGATACATGTCGAGTTTGACGTGTTCGAGGAATTCGTCGGCGTCGCCGCCGTGCTCGGCGATTTGCAGCAACGATTGTGTCAGCTCGCGTGGATCGAGCCCGTGCTTCAGCGCGCGCTCCTCGTCGTAGCCGTAGCTTTCGTTTTTGTAGCGCCAATGCGCCGCCACACCGAGTTCGGCCTGCTGGTCCATCTCGTCGGTGCGGATCTGAATTTCGACGCGCACGTTGCCTGGCCCGATCACCGTGGTGTGGATCGAGCGATAGCCGTTCGGCTTTGGGTTGGAGATGTAGTCTTCGAATTGCTCGGGCACACAGCGCCACGCTTGGTGCACGAGGCCAAGCGCGCGGTAGCAATCGTCCTTCGTCGCGACGATCACGCGAAACGCGTAAATGTCCGCCAGATCGTTGAACTGCAGGCTTTTGCGCTGGAGCTTCTTCCAGATCGAATAGACCGCCTTTTGGCGTCCATAGACGCGCGCTTCGAGGCCCGCGAAGCCGAAGACTTCCGTGATCGTCTGCGTGACGATCGTGACGTTCGCGCCCTTATCGACACGCAGCTGATCGAGGCGCGCATTGATCGCCGCCTCTGCATCGGGAAACGCTTCGTGGAAGGAGAGCGTCTCCAATTCCTGCGCCATCTTCTCCATGCCGATGCGGCGGGCGAGCGGCGCATAGATTTCGAGTGTTTCAAGCGCAGTGCGGCGGCGCTTCTCGCTCGTCGGCACGTGGCTCAGCGTGCGCATATTGTGCAGCCGGTCGGCCAGCTTCACGAGCAGAACGCGCACGTCCTTGGCCATCGCCAGGATGAACTTCTGCAGGTTCGCGGCCTGCTTGTTCTGATCGGGCCGGAGTTCAAGCTTCGAGAGCTTGGTGACGCCATCGACCAGCTCGGCGATTTCGGGGCCGAACTTCTCAACGATGTCTTTGTGCTCGGCGACCGTATCTTCGATCGTGTCGTGAAGCAGGCCCGCGACGATCGTCGCGGTGTCGAGTTTGTACTCGGTCAGAATGCCCGCGACCTCGAGCGGATGCGCGAAGTACGGATCGCCCGAGTGACGCTTCTGGCTGCCATGCGCGAGCGTCGCGAAAACGTAGGCGCGGTTCAGCAAATTCTCGTCGGCGCGCGGGTCATACGCCTGCACGCGCTCGACGAGTTCGAACTGCCGGAGAAAGCGCGGGCGGCTAGCGCCCCGCGCCTCGCTGGGCGGAGGATCGGCGCCGAGGACGGGCGCCGGAGCGGCGACGCCGTCGTCGCCGGGCACCTAGAACCGTTCGTCGCGCTGGGCTTCGGCTTCTGCCTGGAGCGCACGCAGCACGTCGTCCTCGGTCGCCTCGACCGGCGCGGCGAGCGCCAGCGTGTCCTGCTCTTCTTCCGCGCGCGTCGCAGGGCGGACGTCTTGGAATTGAAGGATCAGGCTGTCGCGGACTTCTTCCGGGACCACCGCGTTTTCGGCGATCTCGCGGAGCGAGACGACCGGGTCTTTATCGCGATCGCGCTCAACGAGCGGCTCGGCGCCCGACGAGATGGCGCGCGCGCGGTGCGCGGCCAGCAGGACCAGCGAGAACCGGTTCGGGACTTTATCGACGCAATCTTCAACGGTGACGCGGGCC
>CAZXNY010000056.1:2325-11509 GCA_964642205.1 uncultured Caulobacteraceae bacterium | reverse complement strand
TGGACAAGTCGCCAAGAGCGCGAACATGGGGCCGCTTGAATGAACCTCGACTTTTCTGACGACCAAAAGCAGCTGCAGAACCAACTCCGGCGCTATCTGACGGAGAAGTGCCCGGCGACAGCTGTGCGCGCGATCCTTGAGGGACCAGAGTCCTATGATCGCGCGCTCTACAAGGGCCTCGCGGAGATGGGTGCGCTGGGATTGGCTATCCCTGAAGAATACGGCGGCGTCGGTCTTGGACATCTTGAGCTTTGTCTGTTGGCCGAGGAACTCGGCCGCGTGATCGCGCCCGTGCCGGTGGCTTCCTCGATCTACTTGGCCGCGGAGTTCCTGCTGCAGGCAGGCACGGACGCGCAAAAGCGCGCGTGGCTGCCGAAGCTTGCGTCGGGCGACGCGGTCGGGTGCTTCGCGTTTGTAGAAGGCCAAGGGCGTGTGACGCCGGAGAAGGTTCGCGCAGCGGTGCGCGACGGCAAACTTTCGGGCGTGAAGGCGCCGGTGGCTGATGGCGACTGCGCTGACGTCGCGATCGTGTTGGCGCTCTCAGGCGCCGGACGCCGCGAGAACGCGCTCTCGCTGTTTGTGGTCGATCTTGCTGGTCCCGGCGTGACGAAGGAGACGCTGGAATCCATCGACCCCTCGCGCGGCCAGGCGCGGCTCACGTTCGACGGCGCGCCGGCAGAATTGTTGGGCGGCGAGGGCGATGGCTGGCGGATCGCTGAAGCAGTCTTGGACCGAGCTGCGATCTTGATGGCGTTCGAGCAGATCGGCGGCGCCGACCGCGCGCTTGAGATGGCCCGTGATTACGCGCTGGAGCGTATGGCGTTCGGCCGCCAAATCGGTTCGTTCCAGGGCATCAAGCATATGCTTGCCGACATGTACGTCTCCGCGACGTTGGCGCGATCGAACGCGTTCTATGGCGCGTGGGCGCTTGCGTCGGGCGCGGCGGAATTGCCGGTGGCGGCTGCGACCGCGCGGGTCTCTGCGACGCAAGCATTCCAGCATTGCGCCAAGAACAACATCCAAGTGCACGGCGGCATGGGTTTCACCTGGGCGTTCGACTGCCACCTGTTTTACCGGCGGTCCAATGCGCTCGCGCTTTCACTTGGCTCCCAGACGACGTGGGAAACTCTGCTGATCGAGCGCATGCGCGCAGCGAACACCGAAGCGGCCTGAGGCGAGGGACGAACGATGGATTTTGACGACACACCCGAAGAAGCCGCCTTCCGCGCCGAGGTGCGCGCTTGGATCGGCGCGAATGCGCCCAAGCACTTGGAGGCCGAGCTGAAGCGTGCGGGCTTTGCCTCTTCCGGAGTCGAGAGCGAAGACCCGATGTCTGCAGCGAAGGCTTGGCAGAAAAAGAAAGCCGATGCGGGATGGGCGTGCCTGCACTGGCCGAAGGAATATGGCGGCCGCGCCGCCACGCCGATCGAGCGTGTGATCTTCGGTCAGGAAGAGGGCGTCTATGGCGCGCTCTCAAGCCCCTTCATCATTGGCCACGGCATGTGCGGCCCAACGGTTATGGCCTGGGCGTCGGACGAACATAAGCGCCGCCGCTTGCCGCCATTGGCGAGCGGCGAAGAGATTTGGTGCCAGCTCTTCTCTGAGCCGGCCGGCGGATCGGATCTCGCGGGACTGCGCACCAGAGCGGTGAAGGCGGAGGACGGTTCGGGCGACTGGATCATCAACGGCCAGAAGATCTGGACGAGCGGCGCGCAGCACTCGCAATGGGGTCTGCTGATCACGCGCACCGATCCCAATGTGCCCAAGCACAAGGGCCTGACGATGTTCTTCCTGCGGATGGACTCGCCGGGCGTGGAGATCAGGCCGATCAAACAGGCCAACGGGCAGTCCGGCTTCAACGAAGTCTATTTCACCGACGTGCGCATTCCTGATGATCAGCGTCTCGGCGCCGTTGGGCAGGGATGGGAAGTCTCCCTCACCACGCTGATGAACGAGCGGCTTTCGATCGGCTCGGGCATGTCGACCGGATTTCCGGAGCTGTTCCGCTTTTGCATGGACGCGGAGATCGACGGCCGGCCGGCGGTGGACGACGCCAACGTGCGCTCGCGATTGGCGCAGATCGCGGTGAAGCAGTCAGGCCTGAAGTATACCGGCATGCGCGCGATCACGGCGCTGTCGAAGGGCCAAACGCCAGGGCCTGAGAACTCCATCGGCAAGCTGGTGGCCGGCGCCACGATGCAGGAGTTGGCGATGTTCGCGCTGGACCTGCAGGGCCAGGCTGGCGTCGTTTGGGATTCGGACTCACCGATGAACGGACGCTTCCAAGCAATCCTAATGCGCTCGCCCGCTACACGCATCGAGGGCGGCTCGGATGAGATTCTACGCAACATCATCGGCGAACGCGTTCTCGGTTTGCCCGGCGACGTGCGCGTGGACAAGGACGTGCCCTTCAAGGACATTCCCACCAGCGGACGGAGCAAAAAGTGAGCTATCCGCTTCCGAACAACTCGGTCGATTTGACCGGACAGGTGGCGCTTGTCACCGGCGCGTCATCAGGCCTTGGCTATCGCTTCGCCAAAGTGCTGGCGGCGCAGGGCGCGAAGGTCGCGCTCGCAGCGCGCCGCATCGACAAGCTTGAGAGTCTGGCCAAGGAGATTCGCGCGGCGGGCGGCGTGGCCGCGCCAGTCGCGATGGACGCGACGGACGCCGATCAGATGATCGCCGCCGTGGCAAAAGCCGAGGCGGAGCTGGGCACGATCACCATTCTGATCAACAACGCCGGCATCCCCGATGCGCAGCGCGCGCACAAACTGCCGTTGGAGATGATCGACCGGGTGATCGACATCAACATTCGCGCGCCGTTCGTCCTGTCTTGCGAAGTCGCGCGCCGGCTCATTGCTGCAGAGAAGCCGGGCCGGATCGTCAACATCGCGTCTGCGGCGGCCTACAATTACGGCGGCGGCGGCGCGGCGCTCTACTCCGTTTCGAAGGCGGCGGTCGTTCGGATCACCGAGACGCTCGCAGTCGAGTGGGCGCGGTTCGGCATCAACGTGAACGCGATCGCGCCTGGCGCGTTTGAGTCCGAAATGATGGACGGGATGTTGAGCCGCGTCGGCGATATCACGCAGGCCTTTCCACGCAAGCGCATCGGCAACCCCGCGCAACTCGACTCGACGTTGCTTTACCTTGTTGGGCCAGCGTCCGACGCCGTGACGGGCACGAGCATTCGCGTCGACGACGGACAGGGCTCACGCTAGCCGCTTCGTGCTGACAAATTTGAGGAGAGGCGAAGCATGCCCGCCGACTACGAGACCATTGTTGTTGAATCGCGCGGTGCCGTCGACTGGCTCACGCTGAACCGCCCGGATCACCTGAACGCGATCAACAACAAGATGGCGGGAGAGCTCGCCGACTACTTTGGGAAGCTCTACCACAACGCATCGTGCCGGATTGTGGTGATGCGCGGCGCTGGGCGCGCGTTCTGCGCCGGGCTCGACATTAAACAGCGCGGCGCAGAGCCAGCTCCCTTCGGAGGCGGCTTCGGCTTTCAAGGCTATCTGGCTGACGTCTACCTCAAGATGCGGCGCTGCCCACAACCGATCATCGCCCTGCTCCAAGGCGCGGTCTGCGGCGGCGGATTTGCGTTCGCGCTCGCGTCCGACATCCGCGTCGCTGCCGACAACGTCCGCATGAACGCGGCTTTCATCAAGCTTGGACTATCCGCGTGCGATATGGGCGTGAGCTACTTCCTGCCGCGGCTGGTGGGCGTGTCGGTCGCGTCCGAACTCATGCTGACGGGCCGCTTCATCCATGCACAACGCGCGCTCGCGACAGGGCTCGTTTCCGATGTCGTCGCGGAGGGCGGGCTCGAGGCGGCCGCGCAACCGTACATCGATGAGATGCTCGCGACCTCGCCGATGGGCCTCAGGCTAACGAAGGAGGGCCTCAACTTGGCCGTGGATGCGCCCTCGTTGGAGGCTGCGATGGCGATCGAGAACCGCAATCAATTGCTGGCGGCGGCGAGCCCCGATTTCAAGGAAGGCTTGGCGGCCTTCCTCGAAAAACGCACGCCGAAATACGGCGGCGCTTGATCGTAGACGGCCAAGGCCGAGCTTGCCGAAGTCGGACCCACACAAACAGTATCAAACGTCCGCGATGAGTGCGGCGAACACAAGAGTCCGCTATTGGGATGATGCGGTCTCACCGGCGCTCGTATATCCGGGATGCACTACGTAAGGCAGGCGTGAACTGCGTTCGCCAACGTTACGCCGCGCGGATCGCCCACCAGATCTGCGCCCATCTGATTGAGGACGTAGCCGATCGCGATCTGCGCGCCGGGATCGGCGCAGCCGAACGAGCCGCCCCAGCCCGAATGGCCGTATGCATGGGGATTTGGGCCGTAAACGCCGATCTTGTTGTGCGCCACGCCCATGCCCCAACACGCCGGGAACCCGAGCATCATGTCCGCGCGATCCGGGCCAGGCTCAGTCATCTGCGCCAGCGCCGCCGCGTTGAGCACGTCATTTGTGAGCAATCCGTTGTAGAGCGCGGCGACGCCGCGCGCGCTCGCCATGCCGTTCATGGCCGGAATTTCCGCGGCGCGCCAAGCGCGGGAGTTGGCGCAGAGCGGATCCAGGTTGGGATTGATCAGCGCCATCAGCGCAGCGTCTGGAAGCGCAGGAATCTCTGGTGACGTGAGCGGCGCCCGAACCGGGGCGACACGCGGCTCGAGCTCAGCCGGCAAGCCTATGAAGAAGTCAGCCTTCAAGGGCCCCGTGATTTCTTCGCGGGCGAACACGCCAATCGAACGCCCGTCGGCGCGGCGCACGATCTCCGCGGTGAGGAAGCCGTACGTAGCGGCGTGGTATGAATTGGCCGAGCCGGGGGGAAATGCCGGCGCCTGACGCGCCAGCCGCGCGGCGCAGAGTGCTTGATCGCGGAAGTCTTCGAAGGTCGTCGGCTCGACAAATCCGGTAAGGCCAGCCTCATGGCGCATGACCTGGGCGATGGTGATCGCGTGCTTGTTGTTGGCCGCGAATTCGGGCCACACCGAAGCGACCGGATCGCTGTAGGAGATCGCGCCGCGCTCGACGAGTTTGGCGATGCAGACTGCCGCAAGTCCTTTCGTCGTGGACCAGACATTGACCAGCGTATCGGGGCGCCAGGCGCGGCCTTCTTCGATGAGTCCGCCCCAGAGATCGACGACGCAAGCGCCGCGATGATGCACGCAGAGCGCTGCGCCGAGGTCTTGATACGCATCACCGCGCGCGAAATTGGCGGCGAATGCATCTTTCACGCGCTCAAAGCCTGGCGCGACGCGGCCATCGATGTCGGCGGCATATTTCACGGCCATGTCGGCTCCTTCAGCGCGGCGCAAGGCCGATCGCGAACAGCGTGATGAATTCATCGACGATGGCGTCGCGCGTGCGCCCATGCGGGCCGTCGATCCACTTTGGCAGCCAGCCGAACGCGCCTGCGCTTGCGAGCGCGACGTCGGTCAATGCGATATCGCGGATCGACCCATCGGCGACGCCGCCTTGCGCGTTCTGCGGATAGATGGTCTCCAGCCGGTGGATGCGCGCGACGATGTCGGCGCGGTCGGCGGGCTTCAGCGCATCGAGGCCGACGAAGGGTGCGAGCGGCGAGAACGTCTCGTCCGCGTTGATCTCGACCAGCAGGCGATAGCCCAGCAGCGCGCGCGCGAGTCCATCGCCATTGTGCGCGCGCGTCATCTCAAACACGCGTTCGGAGAGATCGAAGGCGCGATGATAGCAGCGCGCGACGAGTTGGGGCTTGTCGGCGAGATAATGGTAGACGGCGCCTTTGGTGGCGCCGATTTCGGCGGCGATGTCGTCGACGGACGCGCCATCGACGCCTTTGCGGTTGAAGAGGCGTGAGGCGGCGCGCAGCAATTCCTCGGTCTTGGCCGCGATGGCGGCGTCACGGTCGAACGGGTTGCCGGCGGGCGCGCGCAGCAGGGCCGTATCGTAGCGCGGCGCGGTTGCGGCGCGCGCGGGATCGATGGCGATGCCATGAGTCAGAAGTTCGATGACGCCGTTCATCGCGTTGGCGCGCGCATCGCGCGCGTCTTCACCGGTCCAGCGCGGGGCCATGGGCGCCCAGGCGAGCATGCCCTCGACCGCCTCGGCGACAACGAGCGCATCGCACGCGCGGATCGAACCATCGCGCGCGCCCGCTTCGATGAGGCCGATCAGACGCGCGAGGTTGCTCTGGCGCAGCGCCTCGATGGTGGCCCGCTTATCTTCCGGCAGCAGCGCTTGTTCGCACAGCACGGCCGATTCCGGCCGCGTGGGATCGAGTGCACGGCGCACGAACGCGATCAGCCGCGCATGCGCGGAGCCCGCGGCGCGCGCGGCGGCGTCGAGATCGCGCGCGCGCGTTTCGCAGGCGGCGCGGTAGCACTGGAAGAGCAGATCCTCGCGGTCCTCCGCGTAATAATAGAGCGCCGCGCGCGTGATCCCGAGCCGCCGGCTGATATCCGCAAGCGAGGTCTGCGACACCCCCGCCGTGTTGAAGACGGCCGAGGCCGCCTCGATCAGCGCATCGCGCTTGGAGCGTTTGGACGGCGGCGCCGGCTCAGGGTGGGAGGAGGGTTCTCTCGACATCGAAGAAGAAAATCATACGCAGACGTAAAAATATTTGACAAGCGCAAACTGACGTGCCGTTATCAGAACATACCTGGATGTAAAAATAATCCAGCGTGGCGGCGTTCGGCCGCCGAGGGGAGCGAAACATGCGGCGGTCTCAACGGGCCCTGGCCCGGGTTTGGCGCTCGGCTTTGTGCGGCACGACGGCGCTGGTTGGCATGTTCGGCGGCGCGTTCGTAATGACCGGCACGGCGCACGCGCAGGCGGCCGAGGACGATATCGTCGTCACCGCGCAGAGGCGCGAGGAGCGCACGCTCGACATCGGCCTCAATGTTTCGACGCTCGGCGCGGAGGGCCTGCGCGAGAACCGCGTTGCCCAGATCACCGATCTGGCTGGGCAGATCGGCAACATCGACATCAAGGAGCAAGTGCCTGGCGCGATGCCGGTGGTGACGATCCGCGGCGTGGGCCTCGATGATTTCAGCGCCACCAATTCCGCGAGCGCGGGCATCTATGTCGATGAAGTCTATCTCGCCTCGACCGCGATGATGAACACCGAGCTGTTCGACATCGCGCGCGTCGAGGTGCTGAAGGGCCCGGAAGGCACGCTCTACGGGCGCAACTCGACGGCTGGTGCGATCAACATCATCACCCAAGCGCCGACCGACGTGTTCGAAGGCGCGTTGATGGCGGGCTACGGCGACTACGAAACGGCCGAGGCCGAAGCGATGCTCAACGTGCCGCTGAGCGATGCGCTTTCGCTGCGCTTCGCAGCGCGTGGCGTATGGCAGGACGAAGGCTATTGGCGTTCGCGCCTGTTGCCGGGCCAAACGCTGGGGCAGCGCGAGGTTTATGCCGGGCGCGCGCAAGCGCTCTGGCGCCCGAGCGCTGCTGTCGATGTGCTGCTGAAGCTCGAAGGCGCGCGCGCCAATTCCGAGATGGGCCAGCCCGAGTTCTGGGGCGCGATCAATCCAGCCACGGCGCTTCCGATCGGGCCGCCATTTGCGCCATGCGCGCCGGTGCTCGCTGGCCGGATCGACAACACGCGCTGCAGCGATGTGTTCGGCTATACCGATGTCGATGGCGATCCCTACGTCGGTGATTGGAGAACCGACGCCTTCTACGATATCGAATCCTGGGACGCGACGGCGCGCGTCAATATCGATCTCGACTTTGCGACGCTGACATCCGTCACCGGCTATCGCAGCCACGACCGCGTGTTCTTCATCGACACCGACGCCGCGCCCGCCGCGCAGACCGATTTCATCCAGGGCGATGCGATCGAGCAGGTCTCGCAAGAACTCCGGTTGACGGGCGATACGGGATCGCTCGCCTGGGTTATGGGCGCGTTCGTTTCGCATGACGAAGTCGATGTGAACACGCCGGGCTTCCACGACTTCCTGTTTCTGACGCGCACGCTGACGACCGCCCACCAGGAGACGGATTCTGCCGCCGTCTTCGCGCATGGCGAATGGGCGCTGAGCGACCGGCTCAGCCTTGTCACGGGTCTGCGCTTCACCTGGGAAGAGCGCAGCTTCGCTGGCGGCACGCGCGATCTCAATCCGCTGGGCATGAGCCTCATTTGCGGGCCGGCGCTGCTGTGCGCGCCCGTACCCGGCGCTCAGGCGCAGGTCACGTTCCGAGACGAGACGATTTCGGACGAGAATTGGTCATGGCGGTTTGGCCTCGAATATGCGCCAACGGAGGATTCGCTGCTCTACGCCACGGTTTCGCGCGGCACAAAGAGCGGCGGCTTCTTCTCCGGCATCACAACCAGCAACGATCAGCTGCGCCCGTATGAGCCGGAAGAGCTCACGGCCTACGAGATCGGCGCGAAGGCGCGGCTCGCGGGCGGGGCGCTGCGCATCGACGCGAGCCTCTTCTACTACGACTACCAGAACTTCCAGAGCTTCGTGCGCTTCGACAGCGTGCCGCTGCCGATTCAGAAGCTCGACAATATCGATGAAGCGGAGATCCTCGGCGCCGACCTCGATGTGACCTGGTCGCCGATCGCGGCGCTCGACCTAACGGCGCGCATCGGATGGCTCGACGCGGAGCTGGGCGCGTTCACGACAACGAACGGGCCCGTGCGCGCTGGCAACCGCCTCCCGAACGCGCCGGAGCTGACGTTCACGGCCGGCGCGCGTTACGGCGTCGCGCTCACGTCCGACCTCATGCTCACGCTGCAGGGCGACGCGAGCTACACCGATGACGTGTTCAAGGACGCGCTCAACGATCCGCTGATCGCCTCAGATGCGCATTGGATCTACAACGCGCGCATTGCGCTCGCGCCGAACGATGGGCCGTGGGAGTTCGCGCTGTGGGGCCGCAATTTGAGCGACGAACTCTACGTTGTGCAGGGACTCAACGTGGCCCAGCTCGGATACGGCAACCGCAACTACAACCCGCCGCGCACCTATGGTGCTTCGCTGCGCTACCGGTTCGGCGGCTGAGCACCCGTCTGGCCGGACACCGTTTCACTTTTGCACATTGTGAACAAAGGGAGCGGCGCATTAACGCCGCCCCGTCCCGGCCGGGTGAGATCAGTTGCCGCTAGCGGATCCGCTCGCGCCTGTTGCTTTCGACTACTCGAATGTCCGCAATGCGGTGCGCGC
>CAZXNY010000056.1:0-2225 GCA_964642205.1 uncultured Caulobacteraceae bacterium | reverse complement strand
GGATTCGGCGGACATCGAGGTCCGCAGGGCGACGTCAGTGTTCAGGCAAACATGCGAACGTCTAAAGTTTAAGTGCATAAACAATCGCAGCGCCGCATTCGCTTGTTGTTGCGCTGCCGCCCAAGTCGCGAGTTCGACAGCTTGGCTCAGCGAGGACTTGCTCAATGGCGCGCAGGACCGCAGCGGCAGCTTCCGGCTCCCCAATATGGTCGAGCATCAACGAGGCCGACCAAATCTGGCCGACGGGGTTCGCGATTCCCTGGCCGGCGATGTCCGGCGCCGAACCGTGCACAGGCTCGAAGAGCGAGGGGAAACGCCGCTCTGGATTGATGTTGCCCGAAGGCGCGATGCCGATCGTGCCGGTGCACGCAGGGCCAAGGTCGGACAGAATGTCTCCAAACAGGTTGGAGGCCACGACGACATCGAACCAGTCCGGGTGCTGCACGAAATGCGCGGTGAGAATGTCGATGTGATACTTGTCGCATCGCACATCTGGATAGTTCTTCGCCATCGCTTCGACGCGCTCATCCCAATAGGGCATCGTGATTGAGATGCCGTTGGACTTGGTCGCGGATGTGAGGTGGCGTTTGTCTCGCCGCGCGGCCAGTTCGAACGCGTAGCGCAAGATGCGATCGACGCCGATGCGCGTCATTACGGTTTCCTGGACGACGATTTCGCGATCGGTGCCTGCGAACATCGCGCCGCCGATTGAGGAATATTCGCCCTCTGTGTTTTCGCGAACGACATAGAAATCTATCTCGCCGGGGTGGCGGTTCGCGAGCGGGCTCGGCACGCCGGGCATGAGGCGAACCGGCCGCAGATTGACATATTGATCGAACGCGCGGCGAAACTGGATCAACGAGCCCCAGAGCGAGATGTGATCCGGCACTGTCGCCGGCCAGCCAACCGCGCCGAAGAAAATCGCGTCGTGGCCGCCGATCTTTTCCTTCCAGTCTTCGGGCATCATGGCGCCATGACGCTCGTAATAGTCGCAGCTCGCGAAGTCGAAATGGTCGAACGCGAAGCGAAAACCGAACCGGGAGGCGGCGGCTTCAAGCACGGCGAGGCCCTCGGGCACGACTTCCTTGCCGATGCCGTCTCCCGCGATCACGGCTATGCGATAGGTGCGGCTCATGTGGCGTTCCTTGCCGTACGGCCGTCGGCGATGACGCATTCCGATGGCGGATCAGTGCCATCAAAAACGCAAACGACATTCGCCGCCGCGACCATATTCGTGCGCGCAAGCCCTTCGTGCGACGATGCGCCGGAGTGCGGCGTGGCGATGACGTTGGGCCGCGCAATCAGCGCGTCCGTTACGGCGCGCAAGGCGGGATCGGATTCGCTCTCGAACACGTCCAGCGCGGCGCCCGCGATTTGGTTGGCTTCCAGTGCGGCGAGCAAGGCGCGATCGTCCACCAAGCCGCCGCGCGCGGTGTTGATGAGATAGGCGCTAGGCTTCATACGCGACAGGGCCGCCGCGTCGATCAGGTGACGTGTGCCGGCCGACAGCGGTGCATGAATGGTGACGTAGTCGCAGCGTTCGAGCAGCTCTGGCAGATCGACATACGCCACACCTGTCTGCGCTGCGTACGCTTCGTCGCGCCGCGGCGTGCAGGCAAGGATGTTGGCCTCAAAGCCGCGCAAGCGCTGGACGACGGCGCGGCCAATGCGCCCGAGGCCAATCACGCCGACTGTGCGGCGATAAAGATCGTTGCCAAGCAGAATGGACCAATCGCCGCCGATCATTTTTGTCTGCGTTTCCGGCAGACGGTGGCTGACGGCGAGCAGAAGCGCCAATGTGTGATCGGCGACCGAGGCGTCGTTGCCGCCGACGGCGATGCACGCCACTTTGCCAAGATCGCTTACGGCGGCGACGTCCACGCGCTCGTAACCAACGCCGCGCCGTGAGACGATCTTCAGATCCGGCAGCCGCGCGAGCAACGCGCGCGTCACGCGCGCGTGACCCACGATCCAGCCAGCGGCGCCAGCGAGGCGCTCAGCAAGCTCGTCCTCCGTGAGATCGCCGTCGCCTTTTCCGGGCGGCGGCATTGCGAGCACGACCTCGCAGTTTTGCGCTTCGAGATAGGCGATCGAGTCCGCATCGAAGAAGCGCTGCGTCACGACGATGCGTCGATTGGGATTGCTCATTGCGGGTTAATCGAGTTCGACGTCGAGCAGACGCACGAATTGCTGGCCGCAATGCATGTCGCGCTCGACTTCGCCGC
>CAZXNY010000055.1:9631-11563 GCA_964642205.1 uncultured Caulobacteraceae bacterium | reverse complement strand
CCGCGCTGCAAGATCATGATCACGATGGTGCGTACCGGCGATGACAATCTCCCGGCGAGCTTGCGCCAGTCGCAAATCCTCGTGCCGCTGCCGACGGAAGGCGTGGAAATCGTCGGCGCACAGCACGTGTTCGGCGATCCCGATGCGCCGCACGGTCACATGCACATCCGCTTCAAGAACGCACGCGTGCCGGCCTCGAACATGCTGCTCGGCGAAGGCCGCGGCTTCGAGATCAGCCAGCTGCGCCTCGGCCCGGGCCGTATTCACCACTGCATGCGCGCCATCGGCTCGGCCGAAAAAGCGCTCGACCTCATGGTCGTGCGCGGCATGAGCCGGACGGCGTTCGGCAAGCCGATCATCCAACTCGGCGGCAATTTCGAGATCGTCAGCCGCGCCCGCATCGAAATCGAAGCGATGCGCTTGATGGTGCTCAAAGCCGCCAAGGCGATGGACGTTCTGGGCAACCGCGAAGCGCGCGTCTGGATCCACATGGTGAAGGCGATGGTGCCGGAACGCGTGTGCAAGATCATCGATCAGGCGATCCAGATGCACGGCGCGCTTGGCGTCTCGCAGCACACGCCGCTCGCGCGCATGTACGCCTCGACGCGCACGCTCCGCATCGCGGACGGTCCGGACGAAGTTCATCACATGGTGGTCGGCCGCAACGAGTTGCAGCAAGACCGCGAGCACAACTACGAACCGGCGGACGCCGCCGTGTTCCGCAACTAACGAAGAACGAGCGTTAACGTTCAGCGGCGGCGCCTCGTGCGTCGCCGCTTCCGTTTTGGCCTCCGGCACGGCCTTTGCGCGAACAGCGCGCAGAGAATTCCACCGAGGGGCGAAATCAGCATGTCGCTGGCCGCATACGAAACATATGGCGCCAAACCGGAACAGGAGGCCGACTATGACGTCGCCGCCGCGTTCGCGGAATTTGGCGATCCGGAACCGCAACAAACCGCGCAAATCCTCGATTGGGAGCCAATCCGGGCCGAGGATTTGTGGCGCCTCGCCACCGCGCCCGAAACCGCGCCCGCCAATGAGCACCTGCCCGCTCCGCGCCGGGCGTTCCCCGATCTGAAAGCGCGCGCGCCGCGGCTCGACCCGCTCCTGATGTCGCGCACGCTGATCGTAGCCGATTGGCTCGTTGTGTTCGCGACCGCGCAATTTGCAGCGCTGTGGGGCTACGGCCTCGGGCTCGCCGCGCTCCCGACCGTCGAAGCCGGCGCTGTCTTGATCTGCGCGCTGACGCTCAAAGCCGGCTTGTGGTTGACGGGCGTTTACCGCACCGGCCCTGCACGCCTCGGCGCCGAGCACGCGCTCGGCGGCCTCGCGCTCGGCGCTATCGGCGGCCTTGCCGTCTCTGCGTTCGCCGCGCCCGACGCGCGCTCGGCCGCAGCGCTCGCCGCGAGCATTCCGGCCGCCGCCATCGTGCTCGCTGCGGTCCACGCGCTCTACGCGCTCGCGATGCGCGCCGCCTGGAAGCGCCGCCGCTTTGCCGAGACCGCCGTCGTCATCGGCGCGACGGACGCGGCCGCGCGCTTCATCGCGCGCGCTACCAAGGAGGGCGTGCTCGATGTGGTCGCGGTCGTCGAAGACCGCGCCGATCGCGCACCGGCTTTCCTCGCGGGCGCGCCCGTCGCCGGCGGCGTCGATGAACTCCTCTCCTGGGAGCATTTGCCGAAGATCGATCGCATCGTGATCTGCGTCAGCCATGTGGCCGACGCCCGCGTGCGCGCGCTGATCGAAAAGTTGCGCGCGGCGCCGAACCGCGTCGATTTGCTGTTCGACTTTGAAGTCGCCGAAACGCGGGGCCGGCGCATCCAACATGTCGCGGGCGCGGCCCTCGCCATCGTCTCGGGCCGCTCGACCAACCCGGCGCGTGCGCTCGTTAAGCGCGCGCAGGACATCGTGCTCGGCGCGCTCCTCACGATC
>CAZXNY010000055.1:0-9531 GCA_964642205.1 uncultured Caulobacteraceae bacterium | reverse complement strand
TGAAGGGCGATATGTCGCTCGTTGGCCCGCGCCCGCATGCGATCGACATGCGCGCGAGCGAACAAGCAATGCACATCATCGTCTCCGACTACGCGCACCGCCACCGCGTGAAGCCCGGGATCACCGGCTGGGCGCAAGTGTGCGGCTCGCGCGGCCCGGTCGAAACGCCGGAAGCCGTGAAGAAGCGCGTGCGGCTCGATCTCGACTACATCGCGAAGGCTTCGTTCTGGCTCGATCTCTGGATCCTCGCCCGCACGCTGCCCGCGCTGATGGGCGATCGTAAGAACGTCCGGTGATCGCGCGGCGCCTCCTCGCCAACGCGCCGCTGCAGATCGTCCAGGCCCTCATCGGGTTTGCGGCGATCTGGGCGTTTACGCGCGCGCTCGCACCGGCGGAGTACGGTCTCTACGCGCTCCTCCTGTCGTCGAGCATGCTCGCGCACACGCTTGCATTCACGTGGGCAGAGGCGGCGGCGTTCCGCTTCTTGCCTAACAGCAGGGACGCGCGCGCACGCGCCGACCACTTCGCGACGCTTCTGCGCGTCTCAGGATACGCCGCGACACTCGCTGCGCTCGCGCTCGCCGCATCCTTGTTCGCGGGCGTCACCGCAACGGCGCTGGCGGCGGCGATCGCGGCTGCGTTCTTCCGCTTCGTGACCCGCCTCGCGCGCGAGACCGAGCGCGCCGATCAGCGCGTCGCGGCCTACGTCGTCTCTGAAATGTTCTACACCCTTGCGGGCTTTGCGCTCGGCCTCCTGCTTCTGCAGACGACGCGCCTCGGGGCCGCCGCGCCGTTCGTCGGTCTGTTGATCACAAGCGCGCTGTTGTTCTGCCACGATGCGCCGAAGCTCTGGCGCGCGGCTGCGGGCGGCGCGGCCGATCGCGCGCGCGTTTCGCAGTACCTGCGTTATGGCGCCCCGCTCGCCGCAGCGCTGGCGCTCGATCTCGCTGTACAGGCCGCCACACGGCTCATGCTCACGATGATGAACGGCGCTGAGGCGGCGGGCGCGTACGCCGCTGCGTTTGGTCTGGCGCGCCCGATCGATCTTGCCTGCGCATGGCTTGGCGCGAGCGCCGCGCCGCTGCTGCTGCGCGCATACGAAGCGCGCGACGAAGCCGCCTTCGCCGCGCTCTCACATCGCACAATCAGCGCGTTGGCGCTCATCGCTGCGCCGGCAGCGGCCGGGCTCGCGCTCGTCGCCGAACCGCTCGCGGAGCTTATGATCGGCGCCGGCCTCGCGGCCGAAGCTGCGCGCGCGTTGCCGTGGCTCGCTCTTGCTGGATTGGCGACCGGCGCGATGCTGCACTTTTTCTCCGAGTCATTCCAACTCGGCCGCCGAACGGGGCTCCGCGCCGCGCTTATCGCGATCGCCGCATTCGTGCAATTGTCTGCGACTACGTGGCTCGCGCCCGCGCACGGTGCAGCCGGCGCGGCTATGGCCGCAGCACTCGGCGCGTGCATCGGCGCGACGTTGCTCGCGGCAGTCGGCGCGCGCGTCGTGCCGCTCGTGCTGCCTTGGGAGACGCTCTTCCGCATCGGTGCTGCAACGGCGCTGATGTGGCTCGCGGTGACTTCGGCGCCGCCTCAACCTAACGCGTTTGGTGAACTGAGTGTGAAGGTCGCGACGGGCGCTGCAGCGTACGCAATTGGCCTTGCGCTTACGCATTTGGGCATGATTGGACGCCTCGCGTCAGCGCTTCCGCAATCTCTTCGCGGTAGGCTGCCCGCTTTCCAATCGTGACGGACGCTTGATGCCCGCCGCTCAACATGATGAACGGATCGTGACCGTGCGCGTTCCGGCGCAGACGCCGGCGCTGACCGTCGCGACGCCCTTTCATGGCGACGATCCGCGCCCGCTCGTGCGTGCGCTTGGCGCAAGCGCTTCGGCGCGCCGCATCGAGATCGTGCTCGTCAACGACGGCGGCGGCACGGCCGCGCAATGCGCGCGCTTGCTTGAGGCGCTCGAAGCCGCCGGCCTTGCCGCGACACTGATCGTGTGGGGCGCGAACCGTGGCCGTTCCGCCGCGCGCAACCGGCTGATCGCCGCCGCACGCGCGCGCCACGTGCTCTTCCTCGATGCGGACATGGTCCCGGCCGCGCCGGACTTCATCGACCGTTGGCTCGATCTCATCGACGCTGAAGACCCCGGCGTTGCGTTCGGCGGCTTTGAAGTGGCGCGGCGAACGGCCGCCGAAACACGCGTCCATCGTGCGCTTGCACACGCCGCCGACTGCCAAAGTGCGGAAGATCGCGCGCGTGATCCCGCGCAATTCACCGCGACGAGCAATCTTCTCGTGCGCCGCGATATCCTCATGGCCGTGCCCTTCGACGATGGATTCAAGGGATGGGGCTGGGAAGACGTCGACTGGGCCTTGCGCGCCGCTGAGCGTACGCCGATCCGGCAGGTCGATATTCCCGCCGTCCACACCGGGCTCGATAGCGTGGATACGCTGATCCGCAAGTTTGGCGAAGCGGGTGCGAATTATGCGCGCCTTGCGCAGAAGCATCCGCACGCCGTGCGACGGTTTCGCAGCTATCGCGCCGCGCGCGCGCTGAAGCATGCGCCCGCCTCCGTGCGCCCGGCGCTTGCGTGGCTGGCGCGCGACCCGCTTGGCGTCACACCCGTTCGCGCACGCTGCGCCGCGCTCCGGCTCTATCGCGCCGCGGTCTATGCCGCGCACCTGCCGTGATCGACGCTTACGCGCCGTCGCGCAGCCTCGGCGTGCGCATCGGCCGGCGAGTCACGCAATGGCGCGCCGCGCGGCCAGCTGAGTTTGTGAGCGCGCGCCCGCTGCTTTCGATTTGTTTCGATGACTTTCCCGCGAGCGCTGCGCGCATCGGCGCACCGCTGCTCTCGGAGCTTGGCGTGCGCGGCTCGTTCTATGCCGCGGCGGGCCTCATGGATCAAGACGGGCCGTGCGGCGTGAACTTCTCGCGCGACGATCTACTTACGGTCGCGAAGGCGGGTCACGAAATCGGCTGCCACGGCTTTGCGCACGCGGACGCAGCGCGCCTATCGGTGCGCGACGCGCTGCTTGATCTCGCGAAGAACGCCGACGCGCTCGTCGAACTTGGCCACTCCGCGCCGCTGCGCACGTTGGCCTATCCCTATGGCGAAACGCGTTACGCGCTGAAACAGGCGCTTCCGGCGCGGTTCATCGCCGCGCGCGGCGTGCATCGGGGCGTCAATGCCGGGCGCGTCGATCGCGCCCAATTGCGCGCCTGCCCGTACTATGGGCCCGACGCGTTCGAGAGCGTGCGCGAGCTTCTCGTAGAGGCCGCGCGAATCAATGGCTGGCTCATCGTGTTGACGCACGATGTCGGGCATTGGCCTTCGCGGTTCGGGACGACACCGAAGGCGCTCACGGCGCTGGTGCGCGCCGCGCGCGCGCTTGGCTATGAGATCGCGCCGATTGCCGAAGTCGCACAACGTTCGTTCGAGAAAACGCCATGCGCGGCCTAAGCGTCCTCATTCCCACGTTCCGCCGGCCTGACGGCGTGTTGCGCGCTGTGCGCAGCGTGTTCGCGCAAGCTGCGCCTGAAACGCAGGTCGTCGTTGTCGATAACGCGCCGGAGCATTCGGCGCGGCACGCCATCGAGATGCTGGCGCGTGAAGCGCCGTGCGCTTTCGCATACGGCCACGAGCGGCGCGCCGGCGTTGCGCACGCGCGCAACGCAGCGCTCGCGTTGGCCGAGGGCGATTTGATCGCGTGGCTTGATGACGATCAGGAAGCGCCGCGTGGCTGGCTGGCGGCGCTGACGCGCACGCAGCGCGAGACTGGAGTGGACGCCGTGTTCGGCCCCGTGGCGGCGCGCGCGGCAGGCCCTCACGCTGGCTACTTCGAAGAGCTCTATGCGCGCAGCGGCCCAGCAATTAGCGGGCCGAGCGAAACGCCGTACGGCATCGGCAATTCGCTGGTGACGCGCGCCGCGCTCGGCGAAGCGCCGTTCGATCCGCGCGCGAACGAGACCGGGGGAGAGGACGATCGTTTCTTCGCTGCGCTTGCCGCTCGCGGCGGCCGGTTCGCATGGTGCGCCGAAGGCGGCGTGACCGAACACGTCGATCCCGCGCGCCTCAACGTGCGTCATGCGCTCAAGCGTGCCTTCGCCTACGGCCAAGGGCCATGTGAAACGGCTTATGACCGGCGCAACTTTGCAGCCCTCGTGCGGCACATGAGCGTAGGCGCGGCGCAAGGCGCCGTGTTTGGCGCGGCCGCTGCGGGCGCATGGGCACTGAAACGCGACAACGCGCTCGATCTTGCGGATCGCGCGGCGCGCGGGCTTGGCAAGGTGCTGTGGTTCCGCCCGCAGAAATTCTACGGCGCCGCGGCGGGCTAACTAGCTCGCGCGGCGCGTGAACTTGTCGATCGCGATCGCCTCGGCGCTGGCTTGCGCGAACACGATGCCAACGACATTTGCGCCTGCTTGCGCCAGCGCGGCGCGCGCTTCCATCGCCGCTGGCGCAGAGAGCGCGGCGGGCGAGACGACGAGCACCACGCCGTCCATATGCCGCGCGAGTTTCAACGCGACCGGATTGCGCTCCAGCGCGGGCGCGTCGACGGCAACCACGCCGCCCATCGCGCGCAGCGCGTCCCAATAGGCGCCGTCTCCCGAGATCTGCACGCGCCCGCCGGGCGGCACGACGCCCGCGTTGAACGCCGTGACCTGCAGATGCGGGCCAACGAGGTGACGCGTCAGCGCATGCTCGCGCAGCGTTTGGCGATCGGCGGCGACGACGCGATAGAACGAAGTTCCGCCGGCGCGCGCATCGAGCGCCGGTCCCAGTTTTCCGCGCGCCTCGTAGAACGCGGCGTGCGTGTTGCGCTTCAAATCGAGATCGATGAGCAGCGTCGGCGCGCCGGTCTCTTCTGCGGCGCCGCGCGCCGTCGTTGAAACGCCTTCGCCCGCACGCGCGGAGACGAACATGATGTTGCGGCCCGGACCGACGAACGGCGTTGGCGCGGCGCAGGCGGCGGCGAGAACACCGGCGAGGGGCGCGGTCATTTCTTGGCTCCGGCCAGTTTGAACGATGGCTTTGTGTGATCGTTCGCCGGCTTCGGCGGCTTGGCCTTCGGTGGCGCTTTCGCGGCAGGCGTGACGGCGAGCACCGGCGCATTGAGGGAGCGCGCGGCGCTTTGCGGGGTCGGGAAATTGCGGCGCGTCAGGCCACGCGCAAGACCGGCGGCGAGCGCAAGCACGCCAGCCAGCATGAGCCCGGCGAGCGCGAGCGGCGTGCGCAGGCTCTTGCCTTGCGCCGGCGGCACAGCGCGTTCGACGATGCTGATATTGTCCGTCGAGCGGCCAAGCAGTTGATCGTAGGCGCGGGACTCTTCCGCACGCGCGGCGAAGTTTTGTGCGTTCTGTTCGAGGATGGTGCGTGAGCGTGCGAGTTGTCGGTATTGCGGCTCGAGCTCCTGCAGGCGGCGAAGACGCGTGCGGAGCGCTTCGCGTTGCGCCGTCAGCTCCGTTTCGCGTGAGCGCTGGGCGCGCGCTTCGGCTTCGACGGCGAAGAGCTGGCTGGCGATGTCTTGGTGAACGGGGTTGAGGCCGCGGCGGGTAAGGCTCGCGGGATCGCCGTCGGAGAGGAATGTTTGCAGTTGCTGGATGCGGCGATCGACGGCGCGCACAGGCGGCGCGTCGGGCTGGTAGCGCGCCAGCAATTGCTCGCGCTCGACCTGCAATTGGACGAGCGTCGCGCGGGCATCGCTATCGGAATAGAGCGTGATTTCGGCCGGTTCGGAGTTGTAGCGCGCACGGAGCGCGGCGACGCGCCCCTCGGCTTCGCGGCGCTTCGATTGCGCGTCGAGCAATTGGGCTTCGGTGTCGGTCGCGCGGGCGGCGGTGGCTTCCAACTCGCTGTCGAAATCGCCGATCTCGTTGGCGGTGAGGAAGCTCGACATCTCCGTCGTGGCGGCGCCGACGCGGGTATCGAACTCACCGGCCTGGCGGGCGAGCGCTTCGGACTCGCCGCCCGTCAGCACTTCGCGGCGATAGACGAGGTATTGATCGACCAGCGCGTTAAGGGCGCGGGCGGAAATCTCTGGATTCTTGTGCTCGAACGCGAGCGACACGCCCGGGCTGCGCGGGGCCGAGCCTGCGCCAAACGCTTCGGAGAACGCCTTGAGCGCGGCCGCCTCACGACGCGCTTCGGGCGCGCCGCGCAGATCGGGGTAGAGCGTCGTCGCGCCGATTTCGCGGATGGTGCGGCGCGCGACTTCGGGGCTGCGCAGCAATTGAAGCTCGGCGTTGACGACGGATTCCATGTCCGGCGTCGCCCCCGCGCCGGCCGCACCGGTGGTCGGTTGGTAGACATATTCTTGGCCGAGCCGCACCAGCAATTCGGAGCGCGCCTCGAATGTCTTCGGCGCCAAGAGCGCAAGCCCGATCGCCGCGCATGCCAGCACGCCGCCCACCATGAGCACTGTCACCCGCTCGGCCCACAGCATGGCGGCGATGTCGGGCAGGCCAAGCTTTGCTGTGCTTGCCCAACCAAGAGCTGACTTTGCGCGCGCTGCGCCGGAGGCGGTCGAGTCGGTCATGCGCGGCGAGTTTCACCCGAGCTTCGCTGCGATTTGGTAAACACTCGTTCACTCTCGATACGGCACGCTTGCGTGGTTGACGAAGTGTTGAGTCGTGGCGCGCGCCTTGCTCGCGAACCGCTCAAAGCCCAGTCGAACGAACGGAGTTGAAGCGGATGTCGAGAAGCTTTGTCGGCATGCTAGCGGTGGCGGTTGCGGCGGGCTTTGCGGGCTGCGCGGCGACGACGAGCCATGCGCGCGCGGACGATACGCCCGCGGCGGCGTTTGCGCCCTATACCGATGAAAGCCCGGACTATCGGTTCTATCCGGGCGACGAGGTCGAGATCATCATCGCGTCGGCGCCGGAGCTTTCGCGCACGGTGACGGTAGCGCCGGATGGGCGCATCGCCCTGCCCTTGATCGAGCCGGTGCGCGCCGCCGAGCGCACCGAGGGCGAACTCGAAGCCGCGCTCACGATGGCGTACGCCGCGCAGCTGCGCGCGCCGGAAATCGACGTGGTGCCGAAGACGTATGGGTCGCGGCAAGTGTTCGTGGGCGGCGAAGTCGCCCGCCCCGGCGTCTATGAGATGCCCGCCTATGTAGACGCGCTGCAGGCCGTTTCGATGGCTGGCGGCTTTCTTTCGAGCGCCAAGCGCGACGACGTGCTGATCCTCTCGCGCGCGAGAGGGGAGAACGCGGTGCGCAGCGTCAATCTGACGACCAGCGCGATCCGTGAAGGCGTGCCCGAGGCGACGCCGCTGGCGCGTTATGACGTGGTGTTCGTTCCGCGCTCGCGCATCGGCCAAGTTGGCCTCTTCATGCAGCAGTACGTGCGCGAAGCGCTGCCGATCCAGTTCAGCCTCTATTACGACCTGAACGGCGACCGGAACCGCTAGAAGCGGGTTACGCCACTTCCAAGCAATTCTTGGATTAGTGGCGCATATCCAGCCATTCGCGCGCGGCTTTCTGCGCGCTCGCGATTTCCGTGGGGCTCATGAGACCCGACAGTTCCTTGCGGCTGTCGCGTGCTTCGACCGAACCGCGCATGGCGGCGAGGTTGAACCACTTGTGGGCTTCAATGAGATCGACCTCACCGCCCTGGCCCGTCGCGTAGATCAGGCCCAGCTTGTAGAGATCTTCGCATTGACCGGCGCTGGCGGCTTGGTGCGCCTGCGCGATTTCCATATCCGTGTAGGCCATTCTGGCCGCTCCCTTGTCTCACTGCGAGAAGCGGTGCGCCGTTTTGGCGTCGTTCGCGTCTCGCCCCACCGACGTGCATTTTTCGCGCCGTCGGGGAGACATTTGACGTCCTTTATTTGAGATAGGGTTAAGTCGCGTCAGCCTCGACTTGGTTTTTTGCGATTTACCTTGCGCTCACCAAGACAAACGCCGCGTTCATCTTGTGCGCGACGAGGCGAACACGCGCGCGTGAACGCGACACACCTCGTCACAACTTAACTGTTTTACACAAGACGCATTCAGTCACGGTTCAGGGCGCTTCTGACACCTTCTGACGTGAGAGGGATCAATTTCGAAACCCCAGCCGTTTTGGCGGCAAGGGACGAAGGAGAGAGAGTGATGAAACGTCTTGCACTTATGGCGGTCGCCGCTGTGACGGCGTTTGCCCCGCTGGCCGCGGCGCCGGCTTACGCTGACCCGCCGCGCCATGATCGTGGCTATGATCGTGACCGTGATCGCGACCACCGCCGTGGCGATTGGCGCGACGATCGCCGTGACGAACGCCGCGCATACAACGAAGGCCGCCGTGACGGTTATCGGGAGTCCCGCTGGGATAACCGCCGCCACAATGGCTACAACTACAACGGCCGCTGGTATTACGGCCCGCCGCCGGCTGCCTATTACGGCCGTCCGGGCTTCAACCCCGGCTATCACGCTTGGCGCCGCGGCGACCGCGTTCCCGCGTACTACCGTGATCGCTGGCAACGCGTCGACTACCGCCACTATCGCCACCTGCGTGCGCCGCCGCGCGGCTATCATTGGGTGCGCGATGACCGGGGCGACTACCTGCTCGTCGCAATCGCCACGGGCGTGATCCTTTCAGCGATCCTGTCGAACTAGGCTTGCCGAACCTCTGAGAGTGCGCGCCGCCCTGGTGGGAAGCCACCGGGGCGGTTGCGTATGTTTAACGCCCTCTTCACCGCTCGCGCGCACGCTCCATGCAGCAAACAGGAGCGCGCGATGCTCATTTTCCTTTGGGCTTACGTGATGATGACGGCTCTGCCGGGCGGCGCGCAGCTTGCCGAACGGCACGCGGAGTTCGTGCAAACGCAGATGCGCGCGAACCTGCCCGCGGCACGCACCACAGCGGCGCGCATTCCGCCGGCGACGCTGCCGCGGCCGGGTCTCGCGATCGGCGCTGCGTCCTCGTTCGCGCGCTAGTCGCCCGGCCCTAGGCCGCCGGCGAACGTCATTCCGAAGAGCAAGACCACGGCGAGCGCGATCGCCTGCAGCGTGCCAAGCACGAGCAGCGTCCATCGGATCGGCGTGATGTACGCGTTGAGCGGCGTCGCCTGCGCGATGAGATCAAGCGGATAGGCGGCGCAGAACAAGACGTTGGCGACAATCGCCAGCATGAACATGCCGGGCGCCCAGCCCATGATTACGCCCCACTCGACCGCGCCAAGATTGGCGAACAGCAGGATCATCACGAGCGTCAGCAGCGCGAGATTGTAGAGGATCCGCGCGAACTCCCAGAAGCGCACGGCCGAACGGATGTGATCGCGTTCGAGGAACGCCATCGCGTCAGCTCACGCCGAGTTTCGCTTTGAGGATTTCGTTCACGGCCGCCGGGTTGGCCCTGCCGCCGGTCGCTTTCATGACCTGACCAACCCACCAACCGAACGCTTTCGGGTTCTTCTGCACGTCCGCGACCTTGTCGGCGTTCGCAGCCATCAGCTCGTCGATCGCTTTTTCGATCGCGCCCGTGTCGGTGACCTGACGCAGCCCCTCGCGTTCGACGATTGCGCCCGGCGCATCGCCGGTTTCGAACATC